>CALLPS010000228.1 GCA_938015355.1 uncultured Pleurocapsa sp. | reverse complement strand
AAATGACAAAACAAGTAGCTTTTTTAGGATTAGGCTTGATGGGGGGATCAATGGCGGCTAATTTAGCTCGTCATGGCTATCAGGTAAAGGCTTGGAATCGGACGAGCGATCGCCCAGAAGTAACCATTGCCGCAGATGGTGGAGCAACTATCGTTGATTCAATTCAAGCCGCGGTGGAGGATGCGGAGATTGTCTTTACTTGCGTTGGGGATATCCCTGATGTGGAAGCAGTCTTGTTAGGGGCATCAGGAGTAGTTAACTATGTCCAACCAGGTACTTTAATTATCGACATGAGTACTATTGGTAGCTTCGCCGCTAAGGAAATTGGGCAGAAATTGCAGCAACAGCAGCTAAGATTTATGGATGCCCCAGTGTCGGGAGGAGATATCGGCGCGCAAAACGGTACACTGACGATTATGGTTGGGGGCAGTCAAGCTGACTTTGAAGAATGCAAACCACTATTGGCAGCAATGGGAAAAAACATTACTCTCTGTGGTGCTGTTGGTAACGGACAGGGAGTAAAAATGTGTAATCAGATTTTAGGTTCGATCCATATGGTGGCATTATGTGAGGCAATGCAACTGGCGAAACATCAAGGTATTGACCCCAACTTAATTGTAGAAGTTTGTGGTACTGGTGCAGCAGGCTCTTGGGCATTGTCTAACTTAGGGAGCAAGATCATTAACGAGGACTATGATCCAGGTTTTGCCATCAAGCACATGGTTAAAGATTTACGATTAGTTCAGTCAATCAATCAAACTTCAGGGGATAATCTCCCTGGGACAGAATTAGCCGATCGCCTATTTAAAACAGTCATAGAAATGGATGATGGGCAAGGCAAAGAACAGGGTACTCAAGCCATGATCCGAGCCTATAACAGTGAACCATAAAAAGTTAGCTAAGAGCTAAAAGCTAAAAGCTACAAATTACTAGTCACCAATATAGACAAAAAACTCATGAGTGGAACAACAATTAGTAACGAACAGCACAAGCAAAAGATGCAGCGTCGGAAGGAGGTGCAAGATCAGCGTCTCGCAGACAAAAAAGCAGATAAAGGCTTAATTATCGTTAATACTGGCAATGGGAAAGGAAAAACTACTGCTGCCTTAGGGATGGTCATGCGATCGCTAGGACATGGTTACAAAGTAGCGATTGTGCAGTTTATTAAGGGTGCTTGGGAGCCTGCGGAGAAAGCCGTCTTAGGCAAATGGGAGGATCAACTAGAATTTCATGCCATGGGGGAAGGATTTACTTGGGAAACTCAAGATCGGGAACGAGATATTGAAAAAGCTGCTGCGGCTTGGTCAACTAGCCTCGAATACATTCTCAATCCTGAATATAGACTAGTCTTACTAGATGAAGTTAATATTGCCCTGAAGTTGGGGTATTTAGATGTTGATACTGTGATTGACGGTTTAGCCCAAAAACCCGAAGACTCCCACGTTATTTTGACAGGAAGAGGCGCACCTGAGACATTAATTGCGATCGCCGATCTCGTAACAGAAATGTCATTAATTAAACACCCATTCCGTGAACAGGGAATTAAAGCTCAACCTGGAATTGAATTCTAGGCAACAGAAAATTAAATGCTATTTTAGTATTCTTCCCGTTGTCTTCAGGCAATATGTCTTCAGGCAATATGTCTTCAGGCAATATTCAGTCATAAGATCAGTTTTAATGAGTAGCAAGACCTTTAATAATGGAATTCAAGTTTGGCTGGAGCGCACCTTAGCCGCAATATTTCTGGCAGGACAGGTGGTGATTCACCTGCTACAAGGTAGGCTTCATCGTCAGAATACGGGAGAGCAGATGGCGATCGTCGGGCCAGATTCCATCGTCATTGCCCTGGTGACTGCTACCTTTGTCGGCATGGTGTTTACGATTCAAGTTGCTCGGGAGTTTCTTAATTTTGGTGCGGTTCAAGCGGTGGGGGGAGTATTAGCGCTGGCATTGAGTCGAGAATTGGCTCCTGTCCTAACTGCGGTAGTATTAGCGGCGAGGGTCGGCTCGGCATTTGCGGCGGAAATTGGCACGATGAAAGTTACTGAACAAATTGATGCTCTTTACGTCCTCAAAAGCGATCCCATAGATTACCTAGTTATTCCTCGCTTGATCGCCTGTTGTGCTATGTTACCCATTCTGACGATCATTTCTTTGGTTATGGGGCTTGTGGGGGGAGTTTTTGTCGCCGACTTTTTTTACGGTATCTCTCAGGCAACCTTTATTGAATCGATCAGTAATTTTTTACAGATTTGGGATTTAGTTAGCGCACTCATTAAAGCAGTTATCTTTGGAGCCATCATTGCCATCATTGGTTGCAATTGGGGATTAACGACCACTGGAGGAGCAAAGGGTGTGGGAGAATCCACCACGACAGCGGTGGTGATGGCATTAATTGCGATTTTTATTACTAACTTTTTTCTGTCCTGGCTAATGTTCCAAGGTTTAGGTCGTCAATTTCTGAATTAACTGGTAGTTGTTCATTAGCTTAGATCTGGGAAGTCGAAAATTTGAGTCATTGTAAAATAGAAAACATAACCTAACCCAGAAAGCAACTTCTAATTTAAAGTCTAATTTAAAGTCTAATTTAAAGCATGATAGTGGCAAAATAAGAAGCAAGCTTTTCCTGGATCAAGAATATCGAGATACTCAAATGACCACTAATATCAAAGCTGATAATTCAACCCAAGATAATTCAACCCAAGTTGTAGAACTAGCGCCAAACTTCAGAATTCCTGGATTTTTAATTTTGGCAGCAGTGGGGTTATCTTTCGTCTCCTGGTGGTTGGGAGGAGCGATCGCAATTTTAGGCGTATTTCTCACAGTGCAAACATTTGTGATCAGGTTACAGTTTACGGATCAGGCTCTTAACGTACTGCGTTTGGGCAACATAATTCTGATTTTTCCTTATAGTGAATGGCTAAACTGGGAAATTTATTGGTCACCGATTCCCATTCTGTTCTACTTCAGAGAAGTCAAGAGTATTCATTTTCTGCCGATTATTTTTGATGCTAAAACTCTGGCGGATTGTTTACAGAAGCATTATCCTCGTTAAAAAACTATATTATTAATTCTCTTGGCGCAAACTATATTTATCTTGGCATGGTCATGAACTCTGAAAATCTCCCCCTTCCTGAATCTGAAAACACTAACTTCCAACCGATTGAATTATCGGAGCAACCTAAATCAGATCAATTGCCAACAGAAGTTACATTAGATGCCATTGATGATATTTTGCGGTCAGAAAATCAAAACCCCACCGAATCT
>CALLPS010000227.1 GCA_938015355.1 uncultured Pleurocapsa sp. | reverse complement strand
ACTTCTCAAGTAAATTTATCAGGACGTAATTGACTCCAAGATAGAGCCTGTTCTAATTTAGCAGCCAAAGCAATAATCGTTGCCTCAGAATTTGGTTTACCCACTAATTGAACTCCCAAAGGAACTTGATTGGCATCAAATCCTACAGGAATATTAATTACAGGTTGTCCTGTAACGTTGAACGGTGGACAAGGCAGTATCCAGTTAATAATTTGCTGTAAAGTATCCTCAGGACTTAGGTTTGTCCACTCGCCAATTTTAATTGCAGGATGCATATAGGTTGGGATAACCAAAACATCAATTTGGGTAAACTTATTTACTAGCTCTCTGGCAAACAATTGCATCTCGGTAACTGCTTGTAAATATTCTCCTGCGGTACCAGATTGAGACACTACCCATTGATTCATCGGACTTAATATTTCTGGGGGTATTCCCGAAGCTGTTACTGCCGACGACCAAACAGTTTTAAAAGGTTCGATCAAAGAAGATAAATCGATCGCCTGGGGGATAGTCTGGTGACCCATAGTTTCTAATTGCTTAACTATTTTGGTCACACTGGATTGACATTCTGACGAAGCTTCCCCTACAGGCAGCACAGAGGTCGTATAGCCAATCTTCAACGGGGGTAAAGTCTCTTGAGTTGAGCTTAAAAAAGAATTATCAGGGTCATCTAGCCAATAGGGATCTCCCGTGATGTAACCCGAAGCAATATCCAAAAAAGCAGCAGCATCCGCCACCGTATGAGTAAGAATACCATGAGTTCCTAATCCACTAAGGCGATCGCCCACAGGGGCAAAAGAAATACGTCCTCGACTGGGTTTAATCCCCACCAAGCCACAACAAGCCGCAGGCCCTCTAATTGAGCCACCAGCATCCCCACCGAGAGCAATGGCACATAATCCCGCCGCTACAGCCGCCGCCGAGCCGCCACTAGAGCCACCAGGAGTATAGTCTAAATTCCAGGGATTTCGAGTAGGGGGAAAGCCTTGAGGTTCAGTATAGGGAAAAGAACCTAATTGGGAAGTGGCTGTTTTTCCTAGGATAATAAATCCTGCCTGTCTGATTTTGACGATTACCCCTTCATCGTAGTTCGCTATTTGATCTTTGAGAGCAGAAACCCCATAGTTGATCGGCATATTTGCCACAGATTTGAGATCTTTGATGGCGATGGGCACTCCAAAAAAAGTGGGCAAGTCGTTAGTATCGGAAGTTTCTTTTAGCTGCTGGGTTTTCTGTTTCGCATCGGCGATCGCACTTTCTTTCGCTACATAATAAAAGCTGCCTAGTTGAGAATCGTATTGCTCAATGCGAGATAAATATATTTCGGTTAACTCCAAAGGGGTAATTTCGCGCTCTTTAATAAGTTGGGCTTGTTCTAATGCGGAGGTAAAAGCTAAATCCGAGGCGTTATGAGAAAGCATAAAGTCGTTTTTAATTAGATTGTACGATACAAAAAAGAACTAAATTGATAAAAGCGATCGCGCCAAAAATTAAAATATCCGATACTTGACGCTCCCTCGTATGAATCACGAAGGCTTGCGCTTCCCCCGCATTACTGTCATTTATTTAAGTACAAATACTTACTTTCAAATCATAATAAGCATTTATAATAAGCTTTGAACCTGCATTTTGTTTTAATTAAAAGTACCTAAGATGTTGAGTAATTCTGAAGATTCTACAGCAGTTAATAATGATCTCTTCGTAGTTGGTATTGGTGCATCGGCTGGAGGATTGAGTGCTTTGGAAGAATTATTTAACAACCTCTCTACTAACAGTGGTGCGGCATTTGTAGTGATTCAACATCTTTCGCCAGACTTTAAAAGTTTAATGAAAGAGTTGCTTGAGCGGCGGACGAGTATGCCTGTATATCGAGTTACCGATGGTATGGAATTACAGCCTAATTCAGTTTACTTAATTCCCCCTGGGCAAAACCTGGCATTAGAAAAAAATATCCTACGCTTGGAAGATCGTAAAAAAGATAAAAACCAAAAACATGAGCTGAATTTTCCGATCGATTTATTTTTGACTTCCCTGGCGAAAAACTATGGGGAACGGTCTATTGGAGTTATCCTATCTGGATCAGGTAGTGATGGGACTCGCGGGTTAAAAGCAATTAATGAGGCGGGGGGAGTCGCTTTAGTTCAAGCTCCTGAAACAGCAGAATTCGATGGGATGCCCGTTAGCGCGATCGCCACAGGAGTAGTTAATCAAATTTTACCACCTAGAGAACTATCCCAGCTAATTTATCAGTGCATTGTCACTCCTGTAAGTAATCTGGATGAGAAGTCGAGTCAGCATCATCTCATTAGTTCAGACAATTTAAGCTCAATTTCTAAGCTATTACTGGAGGAAGAAGGATTAGACTTTTCCCAATATAAATCCAGTACCATTTCCCGACGGATTCATCGTCGCTGTCTCATTCATCATACGGAAAGTATTAATAGCTATATCCAGCTACTGAGCAATTCGAGTGATGAAAGGCAAATTCTCTGTTCAGATTTATTGATTAACGTCACTCACTTTTTCCGCGACTATCCAGCTTGGCGAAATCTAGAGAATAATATTCTGCCGAGGTTAATTGAACAAAGCAAAGCCGACGCAGAATTAAGGTTTTGGATTACAGCTTGTTCCACAGGGGAGGAAGCCTATTCCTTAGCAATTTTAGTCCACGAGGCTCTCCAAGATTCGGATAAGAATATTCGCGTCAAAATTTTTGCTACAGATATAGATCGAGTCGCCTTAGAAAAAGCCTCTCAGGGAATTTATCCTGCTTCCATTGCTACAGATGTCGGACAAGAACGTTTGCAGAGATACTTTATCGCCAAAGACAATTCCTATCAAATAATGCGCAAGATTAGAGAAATGTTGATCTTTTCGCCCCATGATCTGACTAAAGATGCTGGCTTTACTCGCATCAATTTAGTTACTTGTCGTAATGCTTTGATTTATATGAAATCAGATTTGCAATATCAGGTATTACGCAATCTTCATTTTTCTTTGGTCTCTAAGGGAGTTCTGTTTTTAGGGGAAGCGGAGACACTAGGGGAATTTGAATCGGAATTTGAACCTCTAGATAAGAAATGGAAATTCTTTCAAAAGCGGAGAGATATTAGGCTTCCACTGCCTTTGAGATCTACTCCCCGAATAAGCAAAAGTTTTAATCCTCGTTTTAGTCAAACTCAACAGAGAATTCAATTCGAGCCAATTTTGGAGCAGTGTCTAGAGCGATTATCTGACAAATTAGATTCTGTTATTTTAATGATTGGCAAGGATTATAATTTGCTTCACGTTAGTGGAGATTCAAGCAAAATATTTAAAGCCCCAGGAGGTAAAATAACTACCGAAGTCATTAAAATGGTAGTCCAACCTTTACAGTTACCCTTAAATACGGCCTTACATCGAGCCAAACAAAAGGGTAAATCGGTGATGTATCAAGGTATCAAAATAGAAGATCAAGGTGAGATACTTGACCTTAGCTTGGAAGTGATTCCGCCCCAACTTGATCGCAAACATGGCGATTTTTTTGTGGTTAGAATCAAGCAAAAAATAGCTACCGAGCCGATAAAAACTCCTGAAATAGAGAATTTTGAGCTTGGTAGCGAAGCCTCTCGGCGCATTTTAGAATTGGAAAATGAACTCCAACAAACTAGAGAAAACCTGCAAGCATTAGTAGAAGAATTAGAAACCACCAACGAAGAACAACAGGCTTCTAATGAAGAGTTAACCGCTTCCAATGAAGAACTCCAAAGCACCAATGAAGAATTACATTCGGTCAACGAAGAATTACACACGGTTAACATTGAATATCAGTCAAAAATTGGCGAGCTTACTCAGCTGAATGATGACGTTGATAATCTGCTCCAAAGTACAGAAATTGGTGTGATTTTTCTCGATACAGAATTGAGAATCCGCAAGTTTACTCCTGCTGTCACCACGGCGATCGCTTTACGCCAATCGGATTTAGAGCGTCCTCTACAAGATCTTTATTGGAAATTTGAATGCCCTAATTTATTAAAGCTGCTGCAAGAAGTCTTAGACAGCAAAAAGTCCCAAGAACAAGAAGTTAAGCTAAAGCAATCAGAAAAGTATCTATTGATGCAGATTAATGTCTATCAAACTGAAGGTAGCAATAGTCAAGGGTTAGTTCTCAGCTTTATCAAAATAGATGAAATTAAACAGACTCAGTTCAAGCTTGAGCAAGAAGTCTTGGCTCGTAAACGCTCTGAAGAACAGTTGCAAATAAATCAAGAACAGCTGATCATTACTCAAGAGCGAGTAGAAAATATTTTCAGTTCCCTAGAAGATGCTGTCTGGTCATTTGATCTTCCAGATCAACAATTGGGCTATCTCAATGATTCATTTGAGAAAATCTATGGCAGAACTAAAGAAGAATTTTTTGCCAATCCGAATCTTTGGTTTGAGGCAATTCATCCAGAAGACCAAGATATGGTGGAAGTAGCACATCAACCGATCGCACAACAAGAAAAGCTCGATATCGAATATCGTATTCTGCATGCCGACGGCTCGATTCGTTGGGTAAGAGATCGCAGCAAAATTATCCGTGATGATCGCGGTAACGCCATTCGCCAAGATTTTGTCATTAGCGATTTAACGGAACAAAGACAAACACAGCAAGCTTTAAAAGAGCGAGAGCAGAGTTTTCAAGCAATCTTCAATTCGATGTATCAGTTTATGGGAGTTCTCAATCCTGAGGGGATTTTACTCGAAGCCAATCAAACTGCTTTAGCTTTTGCTGGATTAACTCCAGAAGATGTTCTCAACCGCCCTTTTTGGGAAGCTAAATGGTGGACAATATCTGAAACTACTCAGGAGAAATTGGAAAAAGCGATCGCCACTGCTGCCGCTGGTAAATTTGTCCGTTATGAAGTGGATGTAATCGGTGTGGAGGATCAAGTTATCACAATCGACTTTTCCCTCAAACCAGTGACGGATGAAACAGGAAAAGTCGTTCTCCTAATTCCCGAAGGTAGAGATATTAGCAAACTCAAACAAATCAGAGAAGAATTACTCCAGACTAATCTCAAGTTAGAACAGCGAGTAGCCGAGCGCACTCAATCCTTGGCACAATTTAGCGATCGCCTGGAACAACTACACAGTTTGGCGATCGCCGACCACAAAACTACTGATGATTTACTAGCTAATTATCTCCACGCAGGATGCCAAATGCTCAATCTTACTACGGGAATTGTGGGCGAGGTTAATAACTGTATTTATAGGATTGTGGCAGTAGAAACTCCCTTAGATTTAAAGGTTGGTTATGAAGTTCCCTATCAAGATACTTACTGTGCGGATGCGATCGAGAATCAATCTACTATTACTTTTAATCGACTAAAAGATCTAGAATCGAGGGAAAATCAGGCTGTCGCTCCTAAGTTTCAGTCAGACTCTTTGATCAGTACACCTATTTTTGTTGATGGTAGTCTCTACGGAACATTAAACTTTTCCGACACTGCACCGATAAAATCGGGATTCACCCCTGAAGAAATAAAAATTGTCGAGTTAATGGCAAAGGATATTGGTAATTCGATGACAACGGTTCTCGCCGAAGAAGCTCTCAAAAAAAGCGAAGAACACTTCCGTAATACTTTTGAACAAGCAGCGGTCGGGGTGGCTCATGTTTCGACCGAAGGTAAATGGATCAGAGTAAACCAACGTTTGTGCGGTATCTTAGGCTATGAAGCGCAGGTTCTGTTAGATATGACATTTCAAGCAATTACCCACCCTGACGACTTGAATAGCGATCTCCAATATGTCGAACAGATGCTAACGGGAGAAATTAGTAATTATTCCCTGGAAAAACGCTACATTAAAAGCGATCGCTCTATAGTTTGGGCAAATCTTACGGTTTCTCTAGTGAGGAACGATCTGGGACAACCAGATTATTTTATTTCGGTAATTGAAGATATCAGCGATCGCAAAAAGATTGAAATAGACCTGGTGCAAAGTCGCCTCAAACTGGAACAGGCTAATCAGGCGAAAGATAATTTTATTGCCCACATGAGTCATGAACTTCGTACTCCCTTAAATAGTGTGATTGGCTTTAGTCACATCCTGGAAAAAGATACTAGTTTGACTCCAAAACAACTTAAATCCGTCAATATTGTTAATCAATCGGGACAGCATTTACTCACCCTAATCAACGACATATTAGATCTGTCAAAGCTAAATGCCAATAAGCTAGAGATGAATTACTATGACTTCGATCTAGTTTATTTTCTGCATAATATCACCGCCATTTTTGACATTCGCGCTCGAGACAAAGGCTTAGACTTCTTAACTCATATATCAGATGATATTCCCCCAGTAGTTAGTGCAGATGAAACCAAACTCCGACAGGTGTTATTTAATCTATTGAGTAATGCCATCAAGTTTACCTCTAGTGGTACTGTTACCCTATCAGTTAGTTGTTTCACAGTAGGCTCAGATTCTAAAATTAAGACAGTCCGCTTTGAAGTAGAGGATACAGGAGATGGTATTCCTGAAAATGAATTCGAGCAAATTTTTGAACCCTTTGGTCAGCTAGAACAACATAGCAACAATACAGAAGGTACGGGTTTAGGACTGGCAATTTGTCAGAAGATACTCAACTTCATGGATAGCAAGCTACATTTAGACAGTAAGGTAGGTCAGGGCAGTCATTTTTGGTTTGATTTAGGCTTAAAAGAAGTATCGAGCAATAGCCTCCTCCTGCCAATGGAAGAAAGTCTTAACCAGACTATAGTCCGTAATTTAGCATCTCCCTGCAAAGTTTTGGTAGTCGATGATAATCAAGATAATCGGTTATTGCTTATAGAATATCTTCGAGGTTTGGGATTTTCTTTAAAAGAAGCCAGAGATGGTCGAGAAGGAATTGCGATCGCTCTAGAGTTTCAACCAGATGTGATTTTAGTCGATTTAATGATGCCCGTGATGAATGGTCAAGAAATGATTAAAATCATGGGGCAAGATGATCTATTAAAGGATACGGTCGTGCTGATGATTTCGGCTAATATTCACTCGATAATTAATTCATCTAATATCAAATGTGATGGTTTTATTGCCAAACCTATAGATTTAGAAAAATTACTAGAACTTTTAGAAAAACATTTAGACTTAGATTGGCAAATTTCAGAGTCAGAGTCCCAATCAGATCTAGTGACCCAGAATATAAAGGCTCTCGACTTGATCGTTCCTCCAGAAGAAACTCTAACTGAGCTTCTGGAATTGGTAAATTGTGGCAGGATAAAAGAACTTTCACAGCAAATAAATTTGTTAGAGGAAGAAAGCTCTCAGTATATTTCTTTTGCCCAACAAGTTCGCTCTTTTGCTGATGATTACCAGCAAGATAAGCTAGAAGAATTGATGAAAAACTTGATGCAAAATAATTAACATAGTTGAGATTGAGTTTATATTATCTTTTAAAAATAATCGAAAATAAATAAATTTACTTAGACTATTTTCATTAATTTCAAATTGTTTACTAAAATACTCTTGGTAGTTTGACGGATTACTAAATATTGTTTCATTGGTTAAAAATATATGTTATGTAGATTATATTTATTTTTAAATGGTTGTACTGAAAGAAGCCCTATCATCAAAAACCATCTTGATAGTAGATGACACAAAAAATAATTTGCACATTCTAGCTGAATATCTGGGTAATGCTAATTATGAAATACTAATTGCTATCAATGGCAAAAGAGCAATTTCCATAGCGAGAAGAGTACAGCCAGATTTAATCTTATTAGATGTCATGATGCCCGACATAAATGGGTTTAATGTCTGTCTCCATTTAAAAAGCGATCCCTTGACTAAAGATATTCCCATCATCTTTATGACCGCCCTCGCAGAAGCTAAAAATAAAGTGCAGGGCTTTCAATTAGGGGCAGTAGATTACATTACCAAGCCAGTTGAAGAAAAAGAGTTACTCGCACGAGTAAACACTCATCTTTCTCTAAATCACCTTTATCAAAGTTCTCTCAAGGATGCTAGTCAGCGTAAACTCCTCTTTGAAATTAGCGATCGCATTCGCCAATCCCTTGAGTTGGAGGTCATTCTAGACACTGCTACCAAGGAAATTAGAACTCTATTAGATTGTGATTTTGTCGGGTTGGCTGCTCTGGAGCGAAAGAATGTGACCATCAAAGCATTTGCCTCTAAAGAAGCCAGAAAAATTAATCCACAAAAGTTTATTGACTACAATTACTGTTGCCCCACAGAAGATGAGTACAAATCTTATCTTAGGGGACACATTGAAGTTATCGAGACGGAAAACTCTCAGAATAACTCCGAGAGAAAACCCTTAGATGTTCCTCTGGCAAGGCTCCTGGTACCAATCTTAATTAAAGATACCAATTACACATCTGGTTTCTTCTCCTCAACAGAGGATACTATGTCTTCCAGTAATATTTTATATGGCTGGCTAATTGCTGATCGATACTCCCTCGATTGTTCTTGGCAACCATCAGAGATCAGCTTACTCAGAGAATTAACCACTCAATTAGCGATCGCCATTAAGCAAGGATTACTCCACAAGCAATTATCAGAGCTTGCTTTACTAGATTCTTTAACCCGCGTTTACAATCGTCGCTTTTTTGACCGTCAGCTAAAACGAGAATGGAGAAGACTACAGCGTATTCCTGCGCCTCTATCCTTAATTATGTGTGATGTGGACTGCTTCAAAATTTATAACGATGTTTATGGTCATCAACAGGGAGATAGATGTTTACAGCAGATTGCAGAAGCCATATCCTCTGCACTGAAAAGACCAGGGGATATTCTGGCTCGCTATGGTGGAGAAGAATTTGTGGTCATTTTGCCAAGCACTCCCTCATTTGGCGCAGCTAAAGTTGCTGAAAATATTATTGATGCAGTGAAATCATTAAAGATTCCCCATCAAAATTCGTTAGCTGATTCTGTCGTCTCAGTTAGCTTGGGAATAGCGAGCACTATTCCTAATATGGAAGACAATCCAGAACTTTTGATCGAGGCAGCAGATCTTGCTTTGTATCAATCTAAAGATCGCGGTCGTGACTGCTTTACTGTCTATCCAGAGTCGATCTCTCATTCCAAAGATCGACAAGAGTTAAAAATACGTTGGGTTAAACGTCTACGTCAGGCTATCGATCAGAATCTATTTAGCCTCTATCTTCAATCAATTACCTCCCTGAAGGGAAATGATGATCACAAATCCTTTGAAGTCTTATTACGCTTGACAGATAAGACAGATCAAGTAATTCTTCCTGGTGTTTTTCTCGACATCGCCGAACGTAATTTTTTAATGACGGATATTGATACTTGGGTAATCAATAACTTATTTGAAACCCTGGAGAAATGCGATCGTCATATGTGGGAAAATCATCGTTTCTCCATCAACCTTTCTGGGTCATCTCTCAACAACGAATCTTTTTTACAGTTTCTCAAACGACGATTGACAGAATGTTCTCTTCCTCCCAAATTATTTTGTTTTGAGATTACTGAATCTGTAGCAGTATCCAATTTAAGTAGAATAGTTGAATTTATCAACTCTCTCAAAGAGATTGGCTGTAGTTTTGCTCTCGATGATTTCGGTAAAGGTGTATCTTCTTTAACCTATCTTAAAAGTTTGCCAGTAGATTATCTCAAAATAGATGGTTCTTTCATCAAGGAGTTAAATGTTAATCCCGCATCAAAAATAATGGTGGAAGCAATTAACCATATCGCAGAAGGTATCGGTTTAAAGACTGTCGCCGAATTTGTCGAGAACGAAGATATCTTAAATAGTGTCCAAGATTTGAATGTGGATTATGCTCAGGGTTTTCATTTGAGTCGCCCTACAGCTTTTATGGATCTGATTCCTATCGGATAAACGAGGGAAACTATAAGCTCTAAGCTTTCTTTCAGATCTTGAGAAATTGTATACTAGTTATTAATAACTGTTGATGTTATGCCCTTGTGGCACTATTGATGTTATGCCCTTGCCCTAAAGGATACACCTTCGGATAAGCTTCGCGTCACTGTTGACTGTTGGCTGTTGACTGTTGACTGTTGACTGTTGACTGTTAAAATGGCGTATATTTTCTGAAACTATAAAATCTGCTGATGTCTAGAACTTCTACTTCTACACTACAGGATGGAGTCATTCTAAACAATCGCTATCGCATCATCAAGCAGATCGGTAGGGGAGGGTTTGGTCGAGCTTATTTAGCAGAAGATACTCAACGTTATCGAGAATTATGTGTACTCAAAGAATTTGCCCCTCAGGTAGAAAGCGATCGCCAGTTACGCAAAGCAGAGGATTTATTTGAGCGGGAAGCAGGTATCCTATACAAGCTTAATCATCAACAGATTCCTAAGTTTCAGGCATTATTGAGGACTCGGATTGATGGCAGGCGATCGCTATTTTTGATTCAAGAATATATTGAGGGAGAAAGCTACTGGGAATTACTCCAACGCAAAGGAAAATTAACCGAAGCAGAAGTCACCAAAATGATCTGGGAAGTACTTCCTGTTTTGGACTATATTCATGCTTCTGACTTGATTCACCGAGACATTTCCCCCGATAATCTAATTCGTCGAGAGCTTGATGACAAAACTGTTTTGATTGATTTTGGTTGTGTCAAAATTGCTGCTAATGCTGTTTCTCAATCTACAGGACATTCAGCTACTTTAATCGGCAAAAAAGGCTATTCCCCCAACGAGCAAATCCACCGTGGTCAAGCCATAAACTCTAGCGATTTATACTCATTAGCTGTGACTGCCATTGTCTTGTTGACAGGGAAACAGCCAGATGAACTATATAATAGTCAACAGGGAAAATGGAACTGGGAGTCTCAAACAAATGTCAGTCCTAGGTTACAGAAAATATTAAATAAAATGTTGGCGGATAAACCAGGCGATCGCTATCCATCAGCCGACCGCATACTGCAAATATTATCTAATCAAGAAAACTCAATTTTCTCTAACTTAATCTCTCGTTGTCGGACGATGATAGTCGCTCCTGGAAATAACGAGGATACTCCTTTGTCTACTCGCTTTTCTGAGACTATATCTAACAATATTTCTCGTTTTAGCAACCGCGCCAGTCTCATTTCCCGCCAAGTTACTCGTATTCCCACTGCTGCTGATTTTAGA
>CALLPS010000226.1 GCA_938015355.1 uncultured Pleurocapsa sp. | reverse complement strand
TTTTATCTAATTATTAATTGATCAAATCTTTGAATTTAATGTATGTAGATCAAATATATAGATCAAGACATTTCCAACATCTTTTGAATTGGTTTCAATGCATCAACACGAATATCTTCAGGCAAAATAATTTCTGGGGCTTTATTTTTCATGGCTAAATAAAGCTTTTCCAAGGTATTCAAGCGCATATAAGGACATTCATTACAGGCACAATTATCAGTAGAAGGTGCGGGAATAAAGAGCTTATCAGGTGCCGCCTTTTCCATTTGATGAATGATACCTGGCTCAGTAGCAACAATGAATTTATCACTGGGGCTTTCCTGGGAATATTTCAATAGAGCAGTAGTTGAACCAATATAGTCTGCATGACGCAATACAGGAGGCTCACACTCAGGGTGAGCAATCATTTCCGCCGATGGATGTTCGACCTTTAATTCAATAATTCTCTTTTCTGAGAAGGTTTCGTGAACAATACAACTACCCTCCCACAACACCAAGTGTCTACCTGTTTGCTCGCTAACATAACGACCTAAATTACGATCTGGGGCAAAAATGATCGGCTGATCTTGAGGAATTTGGTTAACTATTTTAACTGCATTAGAGCTGGTGCAGATAATATCACTAAGAGCTTTAATTTCCGCACTACAGTTGATGTAGGAAATTACTATGTGATCAGGATATTTTGCTTTGAATGCTCGAAACTCTTCTGGGGGACAACTATCTGCTAAAGAACAACCCGCATCTAAATCTGGTAACAAGACAAGTTTGTTGGGGTTAAGAATTTTCGCGGTCTCCGCCATAAAATGTACTCCCGCAAAGACAATCACTTCCGCATCAGTATTAGCAGCTTGTTGTGATAAACCAAGAGAGTCCCCTAAATAATCAGAAATATCTTGAATATCTGCTTCTTGATAGTAGTGCGCCAAAATTACGGCATTAAGCTCTTTTTTAAGCTCATTAATTGCTCCAAACAGATCTCTAGGAATTTCGTAGGGGTTGGTCTTGGGTTTAGCTGCGGTAAACATATTTGATATATGGGTTTTAATCTAAAAATGCAGTTTAGTAGGTAATTATAGTAATTTTTACTATAAAGACATTGTAGTATATTTCACCAATAATGAAAATAGGATATTTGTGGCTCAGTGCAAGTTTCATTAATAATTTGTATTCATTACTGATCACTTCGCCAAGTACCATGAAATCCGTGGGGGATAATTGAAGGTAATCCTAAACGACAGATGGGGGGTTTTTCTAGTTGATCGCTATGATAAATTCTGACTTCGCTTTGCTCCGTATTGCCATCAAACACTACGGTTAATAACCAACCTTGTTGACCAAGAGGAGAGGTAGAGGAATTATCTTGACTAGAAACAAAAATCGGTTCAGCAGGATAGGAATTATCTCCCATATCAGCGATCGTCATTTCTCCAGTTTCTCGATCAAAACGAGCGATCGCATTAAATAATTCTGCCCCATTAATTACTCCTTCTCGATGGACATTGAGATAGGTATAACGCCAATTTTGTCCGACCTTTTCTGGGTCAACTAAGGGAAATTCATTACAGACAGAAGATATTTGCTGATTGCTGACTACTTTGGCGGTTTGGGGGTTAATCGTCAACGACCATAAAGTTCCAGTCGCCGAGGTTTCTGTATAGCCTGAGGGGACTTCTTTTAAATATTGATTAGTCGCAAAATCTTCATAGCGAGTAAATTCCGTAACAATGTTGCCATCTTGATTGACGTAACCATTAGCAAAATGCCATTGATACCACGGATCGGTTTGGTTGCGACTAACCAAAGATAAACTATCACTATCAAAAATTAAAATTTCTGTGCCTAATTCAGGTTTCCATTGCAAAGATTCACTATAGCTTTTCAATCCTAATGCCACAGGGGGAATACTAACCCGTACAGGGGAAACTAGAAAAACCAAATACTGTCCTGCAAAACAAAAGTCATGAATTAAAGGTAATCCTGATAGAGTATGAGAATTTTGTTGCTCTAATTTTCCCGAAGAATCACAGCGATAAAGGTTTAATATGCCGTTAATTCCCCCACTCACTCCATAATTAAAGATTTTTCCTGTAACAGGGTCAACTTTAGGATGAGCCGAAAAAGATTGTTTATCACTTAAACCAGATAGATCATCGATGCCAATAGTCGATAAATTTTCTAAATCCAAAGCGTGGGGTTTGCCCCCTTCCCAAAGAGCTAGTAAACGATCTGGTAGTGCCAAAACTGAAGTATTAGCTGCATTTTTAATTGGCTTCAACCAATTATTCCAAAAAGCTCCCGCAGCAGTCATACCATAGTTAGGATAAACAAAAGCATCTGCTGACTGTTCATGTTGATAGCCCTGAGTTTGGACATAGCGATAGATCCCCGTAGCTCCAGAATCCCTAAAATGAACCCCCAAAATAGCCCCGTCACCATCAAACCAATGTCCAACCCGTTTATTCCCCCGAAATAGCCTAGCTGGTCCATTACGGTACAAAGAGCCTCGTAAATTACTAGGTATTGCACCAGAAATAATTGTTAAAGGTGTCGAATCAAATTCCTGGGGAGGTCTGGCGATCGCTTTTGACCAGGCTTTCAGTTTAGGTACAGTTATCATTAGTTTCTTTTGTGTTTCTATAACTAATTCAAGGTTTATAGATCAGCTCACAGGGATATACTAGCTATGATAAGCAAGAGAAAATTGTATAAACTCAAGATATAGTCTGAGATTAGCTTAATCCAATTTCACCCAGATAATATGAACTCAGGAATCGATTTACAAGGAAGTTTTGTCCAAACCCTACAAGATTTTGGGCTTTCTATTGGTCTAGCTAAAGCTATTTGGCTTCCCTTACCGATGTTGTTGATGATTATTGGCGCAACTGTAGGAGTCCTAGTCGTCGTGTGGCTAGAGCGTAAAATCTCGGCAGCGGCTCAACAGCGAATTGGACCTGAATATGCAGGCCCGCTGGGAGTATTACAACCCGTCGCCGACGGTATTAAATTAGTTTTTAAAGAAGATGTTATTCCTGCCAAAGCAGACCCTTGGCTATTCACGATGGGTCCAGTACTGGTGGTAGTTCCCGTATTTTTGTCCTACCTGATTGTCCCTTTTGGACAAAACCTTGTAGTGACGGACTTGAACGTGGGCATTTTTCTCTGGATTTCTTTATCTAGTATTGCTCCGATTGGTTTATTGATGGCGGGTTACGCTTCCAATAACAAATACTCCCTATTAGGTGGCTTAAGAGCAGCAGCCCAGTCAATTAGTTATGAGATTCCTTTAGCGTTATCCGTATTGGCGATCGTGATGATGTCGAATAGTCTTAGTACGGTGGATATTGTCCAGCAGCAGTCTGGCTATGGTATTCTCGGCTGGAATATTTGGCGGCAGCCCGTCGGCTTCCTGATTTTTTGGATTGCCGCCCTAGCGGAATGTGAACGTTTACCCTTCGATTTACCAGAGGCAGAAGAAGAGCTAGTTGCTGGTTATCAAACCGAGTATGCAGGAATGAAGTTTGCTTTGTTCTACTTAGGCTCCTATGTCAACTTAGTATTGTCGGCGTTAGTTTTTGCCGTCCTCTATCTCGGTGGATGGGAATTCTTTATTCCTCTTGATCATTTGGCAGGCTGGATTGGAGTGCCAGAGACAACTCCTTGGCTACAGGTATTAACGGCTTCCCTGGGCATCATCATGACCCTAGTCAAAGCTTATTTCTTAGTCTTCATCGCTGTCTTATTGCGTTGGACTGTACCTCGTGTCCGTATTGATCAGTTGTTAGATTTAGGGTGGAAGTTTCTGCTACCAGTTTCTCTAGCAAATTTATTAATTACTGCTGCCTTAAAATTGTCTTTTCCCATAGCATTTGGTGGCTAACCGAACCGAAAAATATTAAAAATACGCGATCGCAAATATTATGTTCAAGATACTCAAGCAAGTTCAAGACTACGCCCAGGAAAGCTGGCAAGCCGCCAAATATATTGGTCAAGGTCTTTCTGTTACTTTCGATCATATGCAGCGTCGTCCTGTAACAGTTCAATATCCCTATGAAAAATTAGTTCCTTCCGAGCGCTATCGTGGCAGAATTCACTACGAATTTGACAAATGTATCGCTTGTGAAGTTTGTGTGCGAGTCTGTCCCATCAATTTACCCGTAGTTGATTGGGAATTCGACAAAAAAGCGAAGAAGAAAAAGCTCAATCACTACAGTATTGATTTTGGAGTCTGCATCTTTTGTGGTAACTGCGTTGAATATTGTCCGACCAATTGTCTTTCGATGACGGAAGAGTATGAATTAGCTTCTTATGACCGTCATGAGCTTAACTATGACAGTGTTGCTTTGGGACGTTTACCTTACAAGGTAACTCAAGACCCCATGGTTACTCCTCTCAAAGAATTTGCTTACCTGCCTAAAGGAGAAGTGGAGCCTCACGGTTTAGCTAAAGGAGCACAGCGTGCGGGCAAACGTCCTGAAGACATTCTCCAAGAAATTGAAGCCGCCAAACCAAAGGAAGAAGCGAAAGCTGAGTAATTAAAACTGAGTTACTAAAACTGAGTTACTCACAAACACCATAATTAAATAATTTGAAAGAGGAGAGAAAAGTGAATTTAGCTGAAGGAGTACAGATAGTTTCTTTTGGCATTTTGGGGGTGATGATGATCGGAACAGCTTTGGGAGTTGTTCTATTGCCCAAAATAGTCCATTCTGCTTTTTTGTTAGCTGGAGTATTTATTAGTATTTCTGGCTTGTATATTCTGCTCAATGCCGATTTTGTGGCAGCAGCACAGATATTAGTGTATGTCGGCGCGGTCAACGTGTTGATCCTCTTCGCTATTATGTTAGTAAATAAACAAGAAGATTATGCCAAACTTCCAGGTCGTTTAATCCGAAAAGTAGCAACCGCAGTCGTTTGCTTTGGTTTATTTGCTCTACTAGGAACAATGGTTTTAGTAACCCCTTGGTCATTAGATAGTACCTCTCCCGCGGTCGTTGAAAATACGGTAATTGCTTTGGGAGAACATTTCTTTAGCGATTACTTATTACCGTTTGAGTTAGCTTCTGTATTGCTATTGATGGCGATGGTGGGAGCAATCATTTTGGCTCGTCGAGATTTGATTCCCGAATCATTAGCCACGGTCGATACTATCTCCACCAGTCTGACTTTGCCAGAGCGTCCCCGAGAATTAGCTACTCTCAGTAGTGATAACGAGCCACAGAATTAGTTCTGTTGATTATTAGTAACTCAAATAAGGAGAGATTAAATAAGTGGAGTTAGAATATTTTTTGTTGCTAGCAGCAGCATTATTTTGTATTGGGATTTATGGTCTGATTACTAGCCGTAATGCAGTACGAGTTTTAATGTCAATTGAGTTGATGCTGAATGCGGTCAACTTAAATCTTGTCGGGTTCTCTAATTATTTAGATCCCAGCAATATTAGAGGTCAGGTATTTTCGGTGTTTGTCATTACCGTAGCGGCAGCAGAAGCAGCGGTAGGTTTAGCAATTGTGCTAGCTATTTATCGTAATCGCGACACCATTGATATGGAACAATTTAATCTGCTGAAATGGTAAATCAATGAGCTAGTGATTTTGGCGTTGGTAATTTAACATTGTGTCAGAGAATTCTCCCTCTAAATTGGGGGAGATCTAGCGAAGCTGTCACCAGGGGCAATCTAGCCTAAAATCCTTACAGGGAATAGGTTTCAAAATCAAAAAATTTAGATTTTAGCGATCGCCACAAAGTCATAATTTTCGCAGCCTTTGACTACTTCCTGCAAAATCAGCATTTTCTATCAGAGCCGCATAATCACTGAGTTATATATGCAACAAAGATTATAGCGATAATGCTAGAAAAGCAGTTTTAACTGTCTTGAACATCAAAAGCTGCAAAATTCTCCAGATTGCCCCTTATAACACTCTCGCTAGTTTTGCCCCAACTAAGAAGAAAGCTCTTCAACAAGCTCTTGTACAACAGCTTTAAGTTGCTCGATATCACCATTAGGCTCAAAAAGCCCCCATACGAGATGAAGGTCAACTCGCCAGTATCGATGAGCTAAAACATTACGAAACCCGACGATATCCTTCCAACGAATATGAGGATATCGTTCTTTGAGTTCTTCAGGTAATTGATTTACTGCTTCACCAACTGTTTGCAGTCTAAAAAGTGTAGCGTCCTGAATCGTTTCATTCTCAAAGAATTCCTGCTTTCCCGATTGAATATGTGCCTCAGTTTTCTCAATAGCCTTGAGAATATCGGTGAGGAAAAGCAAAGGGTTTCTTTTTTGCGTCATAGTAACTCTTCTATATACTGTCAATTGAAACAGCTTCGCGTAACACTTCATCGCGGATAACTGGATGAAGCACCGTACTTTGAGCAACATCAACCTCGCAGCCTAGAAGCTCCTTTAACTCACGGGTAAAGGCAATCAGGTCGAGCAGAGTTTGCTTAGGGGATACATCAATTAGAAAGTCTACATCACTTTCTGGGGTATTATCATCTCGCACCGTAGAGCCAAAGACCCTGACATTTGGAGCATGATACCGTTTGGCAAGTTCCAGAATTTGAGCGCGATAGTGTTTTAATTCTTCTTTGGTCATTGAGAACCTTTTTTG
>CALLPS010000225.1 GCA_938015355.1 uncultured Pleurocapsa sp. | reverse complement strand
GGGCAATGATATTCATCTCGTACCATTGGGTAAAAATCAATATTGGTTGGGCGCAACCTTAGAATTCCCTAGGGAAACAGGGGAGGCTATTGCCGATGCAGAATTGTTAGCCAAAGTACAACAGGATGCGATCGCTTTTTGTCCAGATTTTAGCCAAATAATAGATCTATAAGTCACTGGAAATAATTGATTACACTTTTTGTACCTAGTGCCTCATCAGTGAATTTAATTTTATCTAACTATTCATTTATAATATAAATGTATTTTGAGTAAAATATTGACTAATATATGAAAAACATTATCAAAGTTCCCTTAATAACATTTTGGACAATAATATTATCATTACAATCATCAGCATCTTTTGCTTGTACTTGTTTTTATGGCGGAGAATTTGCCAAAAATGCGACAAGATATCAAGGTGTTATTCGTGCCAAAGTGATTGGTTACGGTGATAATCATGATCTAATAGATATACATAATAATGCTCCTGTACAAAATTTATATAAGAGCATTATTGTAGAAGTTACAGACGTTATCAAGGGTAAACTTAATCATTCAAAATTAGAACTAATGGGAGATCGTGGTGCTGATTGTCGGGAATATGCTGATTCTAGAAAATATGGAATTGGAAAAGAGTTTTTATTTGTGATCCGCAATGAAGAACAAGTCCAAGAGTTAGCTGGATGCGGAGAATCTTCAATTCTAGTAGATAATGATACTGTTAAAGGCTATAGATTCACGAATGGTGGATATGAAACCTATTCAATGTCTGTAGATGCCTTGGTTAAAGAGATGAAGATAGAAGCAATAAAATACGAAAAAATAAAACAAAATTCAGAATAGAAGTAAAAAAAATAATATTATTATTATTTTCGATATCTAATAAATGTAGAGAATTTTCACTTCCTGCTAACTAGATGCGATGTTTTTGGAGATCGCCCTTTCTCCCTTCAAGGCAAAACGATTTAACGCTAAAATACTCTTTGCGGAATTATAAATAAATCGTAAATAAGGGCAGAAATGCGGGTCTCTTTAAACTGGCTAAAAGAATTTGTTGATATTGATATGTCTCCCGAAGAGTTGGGGAGAGTGCTGACTATTGCAGGATTTGAATTAGAAGAATTGATCGATCTCCGCGCTAATGCGGATGGTGTGGTTGTAGGTAAGGTCATTGAGCGATCGCAACATCCCAATGCGGATAAACTAAGTGTCTGTAAGGTAGATATTGGTGCGGATCAACCGTTGAATATTGTCTGTGGTGCGCCGAATGTGCGTGCCGATATTTTTGTTCCTGTAGCTACGGTAGGAACTTTTTTACCTGCAATTAATTTAAAACTTAAGCCCACTAAACTGCGAGGAGAGCCTTCGGAGGGAATGATCTGTTCGTTAACCGAATTGGGTTTGGAAAAAGAGTCAGACGGGATTTATATATTTGAGTCAGGTGAAATTAAACCAGGGGATGATGTGTGTCCTCTATTGGGTTTAAATGATGTCATTTTGGATTTGGCAACTACTGCTAATCGTGCAGATGCTTTGAGTATGGTGGGAATTGCGCGGGAGGTTGCCGCACTGACTGGTGCAGAAGTAAGATTGCCCGAAGTTAAAGCACAAGATATTGCGACAGATAGTTCTTTAAATGTTGAGGTTACAGAAACCGATGCTTGCATGGCATATATCGGTACGGTATTAGAAGGCGTAAAAGTAGAACCTTCTCCTGACTGGCTAAAGCAAAGACTAGAAGCCGCAGGTACTCGTCCGATTAATAATGTGGTGGATATTACTAACTATGTTTTATTAGAGTGGGGACAACCGCTCCATGCTTTTGATCGCGAGAAATTACAACAGGTAGCAGGAAGCGACGATCTAACTTTAGGGGTACGCTTTGCTAGTGAAGGAGAAAAGTTAAAAACCCTCGACGAACAAGAGCGAGAATTAGCTACCCAAAACTTATTAATTACCGTCAATGACACCCCCGTGGCTTTAGGGGGAGTTATGGGAGGCGAATCGACAGAAGTAGATGATCAGACCCAGAATATTGTCTTAGAAGCAGCCCTATTCGATCCTGTGGCAATCCGCCGTTCATCTCGCGCTCAAGGTATGCGTAGCGAGGCTTCTACTCGTTATGAGCGGGGGGTAAACCAAGTAGAATTAGAATCTGCCTGTAAACGAGCGATCGCTTTATTACAAGAACTTGCTGGGGGTACTCCTACGGCTCAAGGGATGTCCGATCATCGAGTAGACTTTTCTAGTTTAGAGGCGATCGAATTGCGTCTGAGTCGTATCAACCATTTATTAGGTGCGGTAAATAAACCAGACGGTATTGGTTACATTGAGGCGGGAGATGTTGAATCAATTTTAGGTGCATTAGGCTGTAATCTAGAGCTAGTAGTAGGAAAAGAGCATACATGGCTAGTTAAAGTACCTTCCTATCGTTACCGTGACTTAGAGCGAGAAATTGACCTGATTGAAGAAGTGGCGCGTCTTTATGGTTACGATCGCTTTTGTGATACTCTACCTGCTAAAACTGAACCTGGGCAGTTATCTCCCGAATACGCCATTAAAAACAAACTTCGTGCTGTATTGCGGGGTGTTGGTTTAACCGAAGTAGTTCAGTATTCTCTAGTTAAACCGACGGGGAAAGAAGTAACTCTTGATAATCCTTTGTTTGCTGAGTATTCCGCATTGCGTAGCGAACTATTTTCTGGTTTGCTAACTTCCTTTGCTTATAATTTAGCCCAGGGTAACGGTGCCTTAAACGCTTTTGAAATCGAACGGATCTTTTGGAAAGACGCGCGAAAAGCCGTTGCGGAGGTTTCCTCCGTTGCCCTAAAGGATACCGCTTCGCATAAAACTATTGAGCAAGAAGGTGAGGAATTAAAAGAAAAAGATTCTCTCGCGGGAATTATGGGGGGAAATATTACTGCTGAAGGCTTGTGGGTTAATGGTGGCAAAGGTACACCGATGACTTGGTACGATGCCAAGGGAGTACTAGAAAATATCTTTAGTAATCTGGGTATCAGCGTTGAATATCGCCAGGAACAAGATGCAGCAAGACTACATCCTGGACGTACTGCTGCACTATGGTTGCAAGGTAGACGTTTGGGTATCTTCGGGCAAATTCATCCCCAATTAGCCCAGGAGAAAGACTTACCCAACCAGGTATATCTCTTTGAATTAGACTTCAGTTTGCTACTCACTGTCTTAAGCCGAGACTCCATTACTACACCCAAATTCAAAACCTATTCTACCTATCCAGGTTCAGATCGCGATTTAGCTTTCTTCGCACCTTTAGAACTCTCCGTAGCTGATATTACTAAAGCCATGAACAAAGTAGGAGGCAAACTGCTGCAACAGGTATCAGTCTTTGATGAATACAAAGGCAAAAACGTCCCCGAAGGACAACGCAGTTTAGCTTTTAACTTAGTTTATCAGGCGAGCGATCGCACTTTGACTGATAAGGATGTCGATCCTGTACACCAAAAAGTCCGTGATACTCTCGTGAAAAAGTTTGATGTAACTCTCAGAAGTTAGGTTTTTTTGAGCTTTCAGCTATTAGCTTTGAGTATTTACAGGAGAGGATTATTTCTCTTCTGTATGAAATTTCGTAAGTAATGAAAAACCACGCATAAAATTGAATTATTATGGCTGAAACAATTACAGCAGAGCTTAATTTATTTGATTCAAAAAATTAGGAAACAACCTTAGAGTATCTTAATACTATAGGAATGACTTTTCATAGTGGTCTTGAAGATATTTATTTTAATATTGAAGTTGCCAATGAACCAAAAGTTTTAAGTGAGTTAAGAGATGCTGGGATATTTGAAATAAGAGGCGGTTGGAGTATCATCAATATGAGCAACTTAGGAATTAATTTATATATTTGTTGCCCCATGGGAGATAGTTACGCTTTTATTCCCGCTCATCAAATAATATCTATTGATACTGTAAATAAATCATTCGTTGATTCAATCAGGCACCAAGCGAAGACAGTATAGAATTATCAGCTTATTATTAAAAATAAATTTATCTCATATCACTTCTTCTTTATGCTGTCTAACTTTAAATTTATACATTTCAATTAGCCCACGATTGGATGCTTTCAACAAGCTTGTAATATCAAATCACTTTAAATATGCTATAAATATAGTCAGGCGATCGCTAACCAGAAAAAAGCAACAAAAATAGTAGAAGTGGCAGGAAAACTTCAAATAGAAATTATTGAATCAGTTGAAACATTATCAAAATTACTTA
>CALLPS010000224.1 GCA_938015355.1 uncultured Pleurocapsa sp. | reverse complement strand
TCCGAGGATATATGGTAACCAGATTAGAACCACAGTTGCGGCAAAATGTTTTAATTACATTGGGTGAAGCTTGATATTGTTCTATGTATTCTTGTCCTTGAGTAATTTTATATCCATCTTTTTTGACTACCATTCGACTTCTGAAAGCTGCACCATGCCATTTTCGACACTTAGAACAATGGCAATGAACTAAATTACCTGTAGCGCCATGATATTCATAACAGATTTTGCCATACAAACATTTTCCTGTTAAATTAGCCAATTAATTTTTTCCTCCTAATTATTATCTCAAGGGGTTTTCAATAACTCTAATATAGTAACGGGAAAAACATTTAAACATTTAAAGAGGATTTATTTGATTATTATTTTTCAACTATATTAATAGTACTAAAGAGGCATATAGCGTTTCTCGTATCTATGAGTTACGCCTCGTTTATATTACGTTAAAGGGGGAAGAGGAAAGGGGAAAAAGAGAAAGCTAGAAAACTGTATTTTACTCATCTGAGAAACACTATAAAATAGAAAAAAATAAGAATAAAGAAGACTATGTTCGACTATTTTGTCTACTAAAAATATTTTATTTTGATTGTATATTTTCTTTGAGAATACTCTTGTTATGCTTATAAAATATAAAAATTAAATTGTTTAGCAAACAGCACAATTGATAGAATCAAATAAAAGTAGATTTTTAATAAAATTAGCTCAAAATATTACAATACATATAAGTAAATTATGAATAAATATACAATTAAAGGTGGGCGACGTTGTTTTTTACTTGGATTAGGCGGTTTTGGGGCAGCAAGTTTGCTAATAAAGCATAACCGTTCTACACTACAGAAACAAAAGCTCACGAATGATTTTAATCAAGCAAAAAAAAGTATTAAAGACCTTAGTTTACATCAACTAGCAGCATCTAAAGGCATTATTTACGGTGGATTTCATCAAAGATCAGATCAGGACTTTGTCCAGGATCAGAAGTTTAAAGAAATTTTCTTGGAAGATTGTGGGTTGATAGTAGGCGGTTTCTATGGGTCAATAGTGGGGCCTTTTTCCGAGAACAATTACAACTTCAATCAAGTAGATCCATTTATTAATTTTGCCGAACAAAACAACTTAGTTTTTCGCGGACATCCACTGATCTGGAGTGAATTCAACTCCCCTTGGTTAATTGAAAAATTCAAGTCTTCCTCCACTACTAGTGCCGAAATTGAGCAAATTTTCACCAATCATATTTCCACTCTAGCAAGAAGATATGCGGGACGAGTCGCATCCTGGGATGTAGTTAATGAAGGAATTAGAGTAGAAGATGGCAGAGACGATAAGTTAAAAGATACTAGTATTAGTGGCGTGAGAGGAGAAAAATATCCCACTTGGCTCAGTTTTTTGGGGCCAGACTATATTGAAAGAGCTTTTAAAATTGCCGCAGAAGCAGATCCCAATGCTGTCTTACTTTATAATGAAAATAATCTAACCTATAGCGATGCTTTTGGTACTAGCTATGAGGAAAAACGACGGAATGCTATCTTAGAACTAATAGATAAATTAAAATCTAAAGGAACTCCAATTCACGCCTTAGGCATTCAAAGTCATTTACAGGCTCATCGTAATCAAGAATTTAATGGCAAAAAGTTTAGAAAATTTTTGAGTGACGTTGCTAGCATGGGGTTGAAAATTGTCATTTCCGAGTTAGATGTCAACGATAATCAACTGCCCCAGAATATTCAAACTCGAGATCGCATTGTTGCCGAATCTTACTATCAATACCTTTCCGTGGTACTAGATGAACCAGCAGTGACCACAGTAATCAATTGGGGGATCACTGATCGATATACCTGGTTGAGTAGCTTCACCCCTAGAGCAGATGGTGCCGCAGTACGACCCCTCTTACGAGATAAGCAATACAACCAGAAACCAGCATGGAAAGCTGTTGCCAGGGCTTTGCAAGAAGCTCCCCCTCGGTAATTAGCATTACTTTAACTGCTCACTGCCCTAAAGGGATCTAAATATGTTTATTCGGCTGATATAATTAGAAGTTCTGAGGTGCAAGCCAAAATCGCCACATCAAATATGTAGTTAGTACAGGAAAATTTAGACAGAAAATGGCAAAGCGTATATCCGTAGTTTTAAATCAAAGCGTCAGTAAATTAGGCAATGATGGAGATTTAGTAGATGTTTCTCCTGGTTATGCTCGCAACTATCTACTTCCTCAAGGTTTAGCTAGTATTGCTACTAAAGGAATCATCCAACAAGTTGAAGCCAGAAGAGAAAAAGAGAGACAACTAAAACTAGCCGAGAAACAAGCAGCAGAGAATAAGAAAGTTGCTTTCAAAACTATTGGTAAATTAACTATCCGTAAGCAAGTTGGGGAAGAAAATGCCATTTTTGGTACTGTGACTACCCAAGAAATAGCCGACGTGATTAAAGAGCAAGCAGGAATTGAAGTTGACCGTCGTGGAATTGAAGTTCCTGATGTCGGGACTACTGGAGACTATCAAGCAGAAGTTAAACTCCATCCAGAAGTAGTTGCTACTGTTGACTTTCAAGTCATTCCACTTTAAAAGGATGAATTATAAAGGATAAGGGATGAGGACTATAGTCATTCTAATTAAATTGCCTACATTCTAAGTTATATTTTTTTAGGTAGCACCATCTAGTAGGTAGTAAGTAATACCATCTAGCACTATCTAGTAAAGACATAGTATTTATTAGAATTCTGCGATGTTTATTTAAAATGACTATATTCAATTAATTATTATATTCTTCATCCCTTATCCCTTATCCCTTATCCCTTATCCCTTATCCCTTATCCCTTATCCCTTATCCCTCATCCCTTATCCCTCATCCCTCATCCCTCATCCCTTATCCCTCATCCCTCATCCCTTATCCCTTATCCCTCATCCTTCTCCTTTTGTCCACCAGGCTAAACCGTAATTTTGGACTGGCT
>CALLPS010000223.1 GCA_938015355.1 uncultured Pleurocapsa sp. | reverse complement strand
TTCTGAAGTCATCAAACCGAGATAAAATTTAGCTAATTTAGGATCGGGGCAATGTTCGCCAATTAAGCCTAGACGTTCATGAGAACGCGCCTCGATAATTGCGGAAACTAACAACGAGTCAACTAAGCGATCTGGTTCAGCATGTCTCATTTGAGACTTAAGCTTAGAGAAATAAGGCGGCGAATTCAGTGGTGCGAGGGGAATGTTACGCTTCTCTAGCCATTGATTTACCTGGTCAAAATGTTGTAATTCTTCCTGAGCGATCGCTGTTAATTGACGAACCAGCTTTTGACGGGCAGGATAGCGAAACATGAGATTGATTGCCACTCCAGCAGCTTTACGTTCACAGTGAGAATGATCCAGTAGAATGATATCTAAATTAGCGATCGTCTGCTCAACCCAAGCAAGGCTTGATGGCTGTTGCAGGATTTTGATGGTGGCAACTGTTTCTAAAGAGACTACTCGATTCGTCATTATCCTCCTATACTGAATGGCGTTATCCGACGATGTTTTTTTTGCCGTCAATATGATATGTATACTAAGTCTACAAAGATTAACTCTAAAGTAGCGGCATAATCTTTAATTAAATGGGAATACTTACTAGTAAGTTAACAATTTACTTTTATTATCTGTACAATCATTCAGCTATAAAAATCAATCGGTTAATTATCCAGAATGCACATTGTCACAACACCCAGCATGAGTAAAAATCGCCGCATTGTCATTGGTGACGTACATGGACACTACGACACTTTAATCGCCCTTTTCGATGCAGTTTCCCCTACTAGCGAGGACGAAATATACTTTTTAGGAGATTTGATTGATCGCGGCCCTAAAAGTTCCCAGGTTGTTGAGTTCGTCATGCGCAATCAATTCCATTGTCTTCGAGGAAACCATGAAGAGATGCTGTTGGATGTTGTGGGCGCTGAAGAAGTATCAATCGAACTCTACCAAAGCTGGTTATATAGCGGTGGTCATGCCACGGTGGATAGTTATGACAGCAAAATTCCTCAAGAACATATTGATTGGCTTAAAAATCTACCTTTACATCTTGATTTGGGGGATTATTGGTTAGTTCATGCTGGAGTTGATCCCAAAATTCCTTTAGAGCAACAGTGTGCCGAACAATTTTGCTGGATTCGAGAAGATTTCCATAGCTCAGACAAAGCATTTTTCAAGAACAAGCTAATCATTACAGGTCATACCATTACCTTTACTCTGCCTGGAGTTAAACCTGGACAAATAGCTGCGGGGAAAGGATGGTTAGATATTGAAACAGGGGCATATCATCAGAATAGTGGCTGGATGACTGCGTTAGACCTTAATCAACATAAAGTTTATCAGGCAAATACTTTTGATGGTCGTATTCGGATCATGCCTTTAAGAAAAGCGATCGCCAAAGTAGAATCATCTAAAGTTATAGCTCGTCGCATGCGTAAAAGAGCGTAAATATCGTAAATATTTTAATAGTGTATTCCTATGACAATAAGTAGCGATCGCCCGAAATTAATTAACTTCTATACTTCTCCAATTAAGAACAGATTTAGTTGAAAATAACGCATCAATTTACGAGTGTTTATTTTCAGATTTTTATTTAATGCTTAATTGTACAAGTTAAATAAGCTTAAGTCTCAAGTGATTATCTTTATTAGATTATTTAAAAGTCATAAACAGTATTATTTTAATTCCATACATTCAATGATTACAGTTAATTAGCAATACAATGAGATTTAGTATTTTATAGTGTCTCCCTGTGTCTCCCCATGACGATAAGTAGCGATCTCCCGAAATTAGTTAACTTCTATACTTCTCCTATCGGTAAAAAAATTATCACGGGTATTACAGGGTTAGGTTTATCGTTATTTGTCCTAGTGCACATGGCAGGTAACTTAACTTTGCTCGCTAGTAGCAAGGCATATAACCAGTTAGCCCACTTGATTGAAAGTTTGGGTATTTTACTTTATATAGTAGAGTTTGCCCTGCTAGCATTAGTCATCTTCCACCTTGTAGTTGGGATTACAATTCGGCTGAATAGCCAGCAAGCAAGACCAATCGGCTATAGTGAACTTAAGAGTGCAGGAGAACCTAGTAAACAGTCTCTAAGCTCGCGCACGATGATGATTACGGGCAGTATATTACTGGTATTTTTGGTATTGCACCTATCAACTTTTAAATTTGGTGTCTACTACTCCACAGTGATTAATGGGGTAGAAATGCGAGATTTAGCCAGTCTGGTGAGGGAGAAATTTCACGACCCGATCTATGCTTTTGGTTACAGCGCCGTGATGATCATGTTAGCTGTTCATTTGCGCCATGGCATCTGGAGTGCCTGGCAATCCATTGGCGTACTCAATTCTAAAATAAGTCCCACAGTTTACGCGATCGCTCTTATTTTAGCTATTTTAATGGCGATCGGATTTTTAATCTTACCCTTAGCTATTTATTTTGGAGTAATTTAACTGATGCTACGCACTAATTAATACGCACTAATTAATCTGTGAAGACAGAGGAAAGGGTTTTATCGCAGTACGTTGATCCCTTCGGACAAAAAAATTAATAGCTCGTGAGTAATGAGTAATGAGTAATGAGTAATGAGTAATGAGTCCCAATACAAGTGTGTATTGCTCTAGCTAAAGGCTAAGAGCTAAAAGCTAAGAGCTTTAAATTAACCTCGATTCCAGATAGTTACACCCCCTGGCTTATCAATCAGAGTAATACCTTGAGCTTGTAATTCATCTCTAATGCGATCGCTTTCTGCATAATTTTTATCACTTCTCGCCTGATGACGTTGCTGGATCAAAGCCTCAATATCGGAGTCACTTAAACCATCTGTCTTGCTATCAGAATCTTCTGGTTGGGCAACAAAACCGAGAATAGTAGCTAAATGAGTTAAAGTTTGCCATTGTTGTTCTAATTCTTTGGTTTCAGCCTTAACTGCTCCTTGATGAACCAAAGTATTGCCTTCTTTCGTTAGATTCTTGGCAATTTCAAACAGCACTGCTAACCCACCAGCAAAATTAAAATCATCGTCTACCGCTGATTTAAACCGACTGACTAAAGATTCATCTAATAAATCAGTTCCAGAAAAACCTAACTGTGCCCCATATTGATCGCCAAACAGCAAGCCATCTTTTAGAGTTTCCCAACTATTAGTAGCAGTATTCAATGCTTCTTCTGTAAAGTCTACAGGTTTACGATATTGAGCCTGCAAAATAAACAACCGTACTGCCATTGGCTCGTATTTATCTAGCAATTCACGGATGGTAATAAAATTGCCTAAAGACTTAGACATCTTTTTCCCTTCGACAATAATCATGCCGTTATGTAGCCAATAATTAGCTAACGGTTTACCCGTTACCGCCTCAGATTGAGCAATCTCATTTTCATGATGAGGGAAAGTTAAATCTCCCCCCCCGACGTGAATATCAATGGTTTCTCCTAGTCTTTCTCGCACCATCGCCGAACACTCTATATGCCAGCCTGGGCGACCATTTCCCCAGGGAGATGACCAAGCAGGTTCACCCTCTTTAGCCCCTTTCCAGAGAGCAAAATCAAATGGATAATTCTTCTTGCTGGCTTCTGGATCTTCTGTTCCCACTCTGCCACTGGCACCAGCCTGCATATCCTCTAATTTTCTTCCCGAAAGCTTGCCATACTCAGGAAACTTCTGCACTGCATAGTAAACATCTCCCTCAGCAGGATAAGCAAAGCCTTTTTGTTCTAATTCATAAACCAAACGCTTGATACCATCTAAAGTATGGGTGGCGCGGGGATAAGCATCTGCTTGACCAACTCCCAACTGCTCCATATCTTCAAAATAAGCAGCAATATACTTCTCAGAAACCTCTTCCATTGATGTCCCTTCTTGTTTCGCGCGATTGAGAATCTTATCGTCAATATCAGTAAAGTTCTGAATATAATTCACTTCGTAGCCACTCCATTGCAAATAGCGACGCACCACATCCCAGACTAGACAGGTACGGGCATGACCAAGATGGCAATAATCATAGACCGTAATGCCACAGCAATACATCCGCACCTTATTTTCTTCAATGGTTTGAAACTCTTTTTTGTTACGGGTGAGGGTATTGTATAAGGTTAAAGTCATAACTATGGTTTAGTTTGGAGTATTATTGCAGATTCCCAAAGATCGAAGTCAAAAGTCAAGAGTATTGCTTGGTGAAGCTTTGAAAATTAT
>CALLPS010000222.1 GCA_938015355.1 uncultured Pleurocapsa sp. | reverse complement strand
TTATAGAACAGGGCGTAAAACCTCGTCCCTTTTAGGGCGGGGATATAAGCCCGCGACTGATAAGGAGCAATAGTCTTTTTCTATCCCTGACACTCTTCGATATATCGTTTTACTGCCTGTGCCGACACATTTCCCGTCGTTCCCCAATAATAAGAACTAGCCCATAGCTTCGGCTTGTCATGTAGCAATTTGAGCCAATCAAATTCTTTTCTTAAATGCCTAGAGCTATATCCTTTCATGACATTTACAGCTTGTGAAGCTGACATTCTAGGTGGGATAGATACAAACACATGAACATGATCCATCAGTGTCCTATCCACTTCAATCGCAATTAGAGTCATGCCATTGTTTTCTATGGCTTCAACTATATATTTTTTGGTGGCAGCAATAATCAACTCGTCTTTAAAGATCCTTCTACGCTTGAACGGTATCCAGACAAAATGATGTCCAGATTGATATTTACAATGTCGAGTAGATTTCAGTTGCAGTCCATCTTGATTCATGTGGTATAAAATATTAATATATAGAGATTATATGAATTGTATACCATATTAAAATGAGCTATGGATGTCAACAAGATAAATTAAAATTAGACCGTTTTGAACAGCGAGTAATTGAGTACTTATGCAGACAAGCAAACAGCCTGAGTAATTGTGCTATCTACGCACTTAAACGTTCTTCTAGACAAGCAAACCAAGTAGATTACAACTACTATGATTTGGATAAGCACCTGAAGCAAAATAGGCACTATAAATGTTTGTTTTCTCAAGTTGCACAACAAGCTTTGATTTCCGTGTGTGAATCGTTCAAATCCCATTACGAAGTGATGCAGCTTTGGTATCAAGGTAAGTTAGAAAACAAGCCGAAAATGCCTAAGTATCGCAAGTCAGGAGGGATGTCTGGATTTACCTATCCCGCACAAAATTTGAGTTTAAATGATGCGTTTGAAACTGGATTAATCAGGCTTCCTTTAGGTGCTGAAATTGGGAAGTTAGAAGGGATAAAAGAAATTTACATCCCCGCACCGAGAAACATTCATCCAGAACGGATTAAGGAAGTAAGAATATTCACTAGAAATAGATGCTTTTATGTTGAGTGGGTCTATCAAAAAGAGGATTTTAAGCCTCAACTAAATCCTAAAAAAGCCCTGGGTATAGATCCTGGGGTTAAAAATTGGCTTGCTTGTGTTTCTAATACTGGAGACTCTTTCATCATTGACGGCAAAAAGCCTAACTTCTGGAATCGAACGCTTAATCGTGAGATAGCCAAGCAGAACAAAGGCTACTGGTCTTTGAAGCTGGCTTTGATGACCGAGAAACGCAATCGCAGAATGCGGGATTACATCAACAAAACTGCTCGTACTATTGCTAATTACTGTATTAACAGTGGCATCGGAACAGTTGTTTTCGGGTGGAATCAAAGCATCAAGCAAGAGTCTAAGATGGGCAAGCGGAATAATCAGAACTTTGTTCAGTTGCCGACTGCTAAGTTAAAAGAAAGACTTAAAGTTGTGCTGACTGAAATTGGAGTTAATTTTGTAGAGACAGAAGAGTCTTACACATCACGCGCATCTTTCTTGGATGACGATGAAATACCTGTGTTTGGTAGTAAACCTGAAGGGTGGAAACCGTCGGGAAGACGCACTACAACTAAGCTGTATAAAACAGCAAAAGGTTGGATAATCAATGCTGACTGTAATGGTGCAGCAAACATCATCAAAAAAGTGGCATCAATCTTAGATCTCGATCTGAGTAAGATAACCAGGGGCAGTGTGACCTGCCCTACTAGGTTAAACCTGTATCCTAAGATGATACTAGTTTAACTCTTTTAGAAGCCTCGCCCTTCTAGGGCGGGGAGCGTCACAATCGATGTAAAAGAAATTTTGAGAATTTAAGTATACCTGAAGGGAAAAAATATAGGCGGAAACTTCTTCAAAGGATGACTAAGATACCAGGTTTTGTCATACATTATGGCATTGGAATCTCTAATGCTTTATGGTGATGTTGTCAATCATTGCTAGTCGCAATGATAAAGCGAGAGATGCCGTCATTGGTTTAGATTGGCGTTGGCATCTCTTGTACTTCGTTTATATTGAGCGGTTCTATTTATCTTCTTTTAATGAGCGATCGCAGAAAAACAAGTCACTACGCGATCGCTTTTTACTAAACTTTCTGACGTTTCCAGATCTTTTAGCCACGGTTTAATAATATATTGCGAGTGTACTTTTGCCAGTACTTTATAATAAAATTAATCTATAGCCCTTTAAAGATTATGCAACAAGAACTTGAAGCCGTGTTTGATGGAACAGTTCTTCAACTTGAAGTCCCCTTAAACCTAGCAGCGGGGACAAGGGTACGGATTATTGTTGAAAGTGTTTTACCTAATGAAGTCAAGCAGCCAAAAACATTCCTTCAAACTGCTCAGTCTTTAAAATTACATGGTGACCCAGATTGGTCAGAGAAAATCGATCAATGTTTGTATGGGGAAACTCTTTCTGATAATGATTGAAGTTTTTTTGGATACTTCTTTTGCGATCGCATTATCTTCCATAACTGATCAAAATCATCTACGAGCTGTTAAGCTTGCCGAGCAAATTGAGACTAATAGAACCCATTTGGTAACGACTCAGGCGATTTTGCTGGAAATTGGTAATGCGCTTTCTAAGGCAAGATACAGAACGGCGGCAATCCAACTTTTGGAATCCCTCGAAAGTGATCCTACTGTCGAAGTTGTTTTATTAACCAATAGCCTATATAGATCAGCATTCAATTTGTTTAAACAACGAAAAGACAAAGAATGGGGATTAGTAGACTGCATATCATTCATCGTGATGCAGGAACGAGGAATAACAGATGCATTGACTGCCGATACTCACTTTCTGCAAGCAGGTTTTCGAGCATTACTAAAGAATTAATTATTTTACGTCTAATAAATGCTTAAACCTCGTCTAGTTTGAAACCTGGAATTGTCATTTATATTGATCGCGCAAAGCGACTCGTAAGGAACGTGAATACTATGAAAATTGAAGCATTGAAAAAGCGGTTAGATAAAAATCGTCCCATGACAACAATCACCATGCGGATGCCCGAAGATGTGATTGAAGATTTAAAGCGAGTGGCTCCGTTACTTGGATTTTCTGGGTATCAGCCATTGGCTCGTGCATACATTGGACAAGGGCTTCGTGCTGATTTAGAGCGCTTAGAGGGAGATACTGTTTCCGCACTGATTGCCAGTTTAAAGCGTCATGGTGTGAGTGATGAAATTCTTCAAGAGGCGCTTGGTGAAGTGACTCAGCAATAGTTCAAGTTTTCGATTCAGATTTAGTATTACTCGTTATATGGGTCGCGTTATCCTTTAGGACTCATTACTCTTTACTCATTACTCATTACTCTTGAACTTTCGTCTTTTCTAAAACTAAAATTTCATCTTTAAGACTATCAATCTTACTAATAATTTCACCTCTTCTTTGATTGTCTTTAATATAAACTAAAACACTAGACCAAGCTCTAATTTGAGCTGATTTTACATCGATTTCATCCGTAGATTCTAGAGCTTTTTCTAAATCCTTAATCGTTAAACCATCAGGTCGATCGCTTGTAGGTAAATTTGCCCATTTTGCTGCCATTTTATAAGATGCGATCGCAGCTTCTTTATCTCCCAGAAACAATAATTCATCTAACCCTTTAGAAGTCCAGAGTAATGCTGCTTGCTCTGATTCAGGATCGACTGATTCTAAAACCTTTTCCATTAAAACGATCGTTTTTTCAGGATTACCAGCAAACATAGAATTGGCGATCGAAAAGTTTAAATGAGCTTGAGTAAAGTGAGGATCGATCGCAGCGATGGCTTCAAAATAATCAGGAACTAATTTATAACCGATTGTATCTCTGGCATGCCTATCGCCAAAGTAGTTAATGAAGTTTAAATATGACCAATTAGCCTTTAAGTTACTAAAACCAAGACTTGGGGACTGTTTTTGCCAATTTAGCACTCTTTCCTGGTCTTGTTCCTGGGCAAGGTAATCTAATCTATTCAGTTTCTGTACTGATTCTTTATATTCTTGACTTTGTAAAAAGACTATTCCTGCTAAACAAATAAAAGGAGCTAGAGGGGCGAATATTTTAGTGATTTTCCCTAATTGTGCAGGATTCATATTGACTTAAATAAATAAAAAATAAAAAATCTCAGTGTATTCTACTAAGAGAATATACTTATGTTACAGATAGTTTTTATTTACAGCAATTACTGGCTAATTTGTAGATTGATTAGACGCTAAGGGTGAAACATTGACTACCCTTAGGTTTTCCATCATTTACCGCCAAAATAGATAAGATAAATGATTGGCAAAGTTTATCAAAGCTTTATTTTGTAGTTCATAAAACCATGAAATTTTAGAAATACTTTATTGATCACCAGTTACGAAATAGGTTGTGATATCGTTCCAGATCCCTTCTTTGGTAACTAGAGCTTTTAATTCAGTTACCGTCAATTTGGGTTTACCACAAGGGCACAATGTAAAGGCTACCCCGTGACTAGGTACTTGCTCATAGTATTTAGTTTTTAGTATTAAACCCGCCACCCTGAACTAATAACTAATAACTAATAACCAGAATCCTTGTCTTTTAAGACGGGGTGCGATTCGTTCTCTCGAAACCTATACATATAGGGGGATGAGAGACATTTCTAAAGTAACCCACACTGGGTAGAGTTCGCACTTGTCGGGTAGGGCAGGGACATCGCTGTCCCCTTCCCCCCTCAGAACCGAGCGTGCA
>CALLPS010000221.1 GCA_938015355.1 uncultured Pleurocapsa sp. | reverse complement strand
AGGATCGTCTTCTAAGCAGCCATAAAAACTATCTACAACTTGGTACAAATCTTCTGTTTTATCTTGTTCGATTACTTGATAAACAACCACTAAATCTAATTCTTGATTAGCGTATTGTTTCGGCAATTGAAGACTCAATTTACCATTAGCATCCACTTTGGCTTTTAAATTAATACTATTCATTCCGTTATTTGCTACTCTACTGTCTTTTGATAATTATAAAATACTTTAAACATCGCCTTTGTAAGTAGATGACCAACCAAACAACTTCCGTAGCTTCTGAGCAGGATTAAACTTAAAAGCGACAGAATCACGATGATGTTTAATATAAAAAGTGCCAAAATTGCGAATATTAATACTTTCTCCTTCTTTTAAAGATTGATAAATCTCTTCCAAAGTCGCATCGACAATTAATTCTACTTCCTTCGGCTTACTTTCTACTTTTTGTACAACTCTTTTAATCAAATCTTTTTTGTTTATTGTCATCTGAAAAAATCAAAAACAAATAAATCAACGTACAATGATATGTACAGATAGAATATTGAACTATGGACATAGTTACCTATACAGAGTTTAGGCAAAAGCTGGCTGGATACCTCAACCAAATTGAAGCAGATCGCACGCCATTGATTGTAACTAGGCAAAATGCACCATCGGTGGTGGTGATGAGTTTGGATGATTTTAAGGCTTATGAAGCGACTTTTCACTTATTGTCTAGTAAAAACAATGCGGATAGATTGAATGATGCGATTGATGAACTTCGTGCTGGAGGAGGAACAGATCGGGAATTGATAGAGTAATGAAGTTAACTTTTGCTGAAAAAGCTTGGGACGATTATTTATACTGGCAAAAAACAGACAAAAAAATACTTAAACGTATCAATACTTTAATCAAAGATATTCAAAGAAATCCGTTTACGGGTATTGGCGATCCCGAACCGTTAAAATACAATTGGTCTGGTTTTTGGTCTAGAAGAATTACCAAAGAACATCGGTTAATATACACTGTAGAAAAAGATGCCGTGTTAATTGCTCAATGTAGATTTCATTATTAATTTACTGGTAAGAAGAAGAAAGTGAAATAACGCTCTAAGTACTTATGCAGAATTAATTGTGTATTCTGTTTTTCTTTTCCCTTTCCCTTTTTCCCTTTCCCCAACCTGACGCGCCAGCTAATCCTTTACGATAACTATCAAATTAATTTTGCACGACCACTTATTACTCACTATCTCTTTGGTTAGCTGGCAATTTTGGGCATAATCTAGAGTAATTACTCATTACTCCTTACTCATTACTCCTTAACTGTGGAGCAAACTAAGAGCGATCGCAAATCTCTTTTAAACCTTTGATTAACCGCTTAATTCCTGTTGCCGCAGTAGCTAATTGTAAACTACCATAAGCTACTCGAAGATAACAGCCATTTTTCATCCCAAAAGTGCTACCAGGAATTACTGCCACTTTATACTTAGTAATTAACTGTTTAACTAACTCCAGATCATTGAGATTAGTATTTATTTTCAAAAACAAATAAAATGCCCCAGTTGAAAGAGAAACAGTACAAATATCGGATATCGCCTGTAATTCCTGGGTCACAATAGCCCGTACTTTGGCAATCTCTGCTAGATGTTGTTGACAGTAGCTAATTCCTGTTTCTAATGCCCCGATAGCGGCATACTGAGAGACAACAGGAGGACAGATCAAGTTGGTATCCTGTACCTTTTTGATCGGCAACAAAAGATGCTGAGGGATAACCATATAGCCGATGCGCCAGCTAGCAAAACCATAGGCTTTAGACAGACTAAAGAGAGAAATAGTATGCGCCTCGCTATTCGGGAAAGCACCAGGAGAAGTATGCTTTACACCGTCGTAGGTAAAATACTCATAAGCCTCATCGCTGATATGATAGATATTGCGATCGCCACAAAGATCATTAACGGCTTTCAAACTGGCAGCAGAATACACCGCACCTGTCGGATTATTTGGGGAAATAGTGACAATCGCTTTAGTTTTGGGAGTTATAGCTTGAGCGATCGCTTTTAAGTCTAACTGATAATTATGATCGGTATCAACTAATACGGGACGACAATTAACCATAGTAATTGCCATCTCATGATTAAAATAATAGGGAGTATTGAGAATAATCTCATCTTCTGCTTGAGTAATTGCCAGGATAGCATTCATAAATGCCATATTACTCCCCGCAGTAACAACTATACAGTTCTGTTCCCCAATTTTGAGGTGATTATCTTTAGCTAATTTAGCTGTAATAGCTGCTACTAAAAGTTCAATCCCTGTAACAGCTTGATAGAGATGATTCCTCGGTTGAGCCAAAAAAGATTGCAAAGATGCAATCGCTTTTTCTGGTGGGGGATAATTGACTACTCCCTGCCCTAAAGATATAGTCCCAGGATAATTACGAATCAGTTCACCAATTACAGGAATCAATGGTGACTGTACCTGATTCATCCGCGAGTTGAAATTATCGATCATTAATGACATTAAGATAAAGATATTATTCTAATTATTTTAGTTTTAAACATTTTGAATACTGTCGCCAAAACTATTACCTATCCCGTTGTCGAAACCTTTCATTCTGTGCAGGGGGAAGGCTATTGGACGGGGGTAAATGCCTTTTTTATTCGCCTTGGAGGTTGTGATGTCCATTGCCCTTGGTGCGACACAAAACATTCCTGGAACCCGAAACTCCATCCCCAGAAGTCGAGGGAAGAGTTAGCTACAGCAGCAAAAGCCGTTAATCCTGCGATCGTTATTATTACAGGAGGGGAGCCATTAATGCACGATTTATTTCCTCTGACTACCACTCTTAAGAATCAAGGGTTACAGGTGCATCTAGAAACATCTGGTGCCCATCCCTTCAGTGGCAATTTTGATTGGGTAACCTTCTCCCCCAAACAGTTTAAAGCACCTCACAGCAGTATCTATAATCATGTTAGTGAACTGAAAGTAGTAGTTATTAACCAATTTGACCTAAAGTGGGCAGAACAACAAGCTGCATTATTATCAGCATCAGCTTTATGTTATCTGCAACCAGAATGGAACACTCCTGATAGTAAAAACTTGATTTTCAACTATATTCTACAAAATCCCCAATGGCGCATTAGTTTACAAACCCATAAATTATTGCAAATTCAATAAAGGTACTTTGTTCTTCGCTATATAAACCTCTATGCCCCCGACTAAACAAATTAGTAAAGTTCGTAAATTACGTCGTCTCAGCCAGCTATTGGACAGTGCCATATCTATCCCTGGTACTAAAATTAGTTTTGGACTAGATCCGATTTTGGGTTTACTTCCTGGTGGAGGAGATACCGTCACAGGCGGAATATCTGCTTATATTGTCATAGAAGCTGCCAAAATGGGCATCTCCCGTGACATTCTCTGGAAAATGGTGGGCAATATACTTATCGATTCTTTTTCTGGGACTATTCCCGTAGTGGGGGATTTATTTGATGTCGGCTGGAAAGCTAATATCAAAAATATGGAACTTTTGGAAAAACATCTTGATATTACGGAATCGAGTGAAAGTAACACCCTGTTCATTTTTGGCTTGATTCTGCTGTTAACGTTTATTGTCCTGGGATTTGCTGCCATAACCTTTTTCACCGTCACTTGGTTTTGGAGTCTTATTGTCTCTTCTTGACATCCTCTAACACCTGAAAGAAGTTCGCTGAATGGGGTTAACGGTTCAACACAAACTGCTACCTTTTTTTAGGCTACAGATATCTTGTTTTCTCAAAATTGCGATCGCAGTTTAATTTCCTCGGCTTTCTTAGAAATATCAATCAATCGCCTCTATTTAACTAACGTAGAGATAAAATTATAAACTATCCCATATAACCGTTAAGATGCACAGATATGCAGATAGTGAAGATAGATGATTTGCACGCTAATTTATTGAAATATCTCAATTTAGCTAATTCAGGGGAAACTATCTCAGTAACTTCTGAAGGTAGGTTACTGGCAACTATAACCCCCCCTAATAAGCAAAAGGAAACAGCAAGAAAGCAGCTAGAGTTATTGTCTCAAACCGCTGTAATTGACGACATCATTAGTCCAATTGACACTAATTGGAATGCATCAGAATGATTTTACTGGATACTTGTATAATTATTTGGGATGCTTTACAGCCAGATAGAATTACTAGTGAAGCTAGATCTGCTATCAATCAAGCAGAAAAAAATCACACTCTGATAATTTCTGATATTTCTCTCTGGGAGATATCTATGCTAACGATGAAGAAGCGTATTCAAATCGACGCTACTCCTACTAAGTTTCTAAATTTATTTTTACAATCAAGAAGTATCTCAATACAGTCAATCACTCCTGAAATCGCCGAATTATCTGTTAGCTTTGACTCGAAAATCAATAATGATCCCGCAGATCGTATTATTGCAGCAACTTCTATTGTCTGCAATGCTCCATTAGTAACAGCAGATCAAAATCTCATTAAAAGCGACTTGATTAAGACTATCTGGTAAACTTCTACAAGATGGTGCGATCGCAGTTTAATTTCCTCGACTTCCCAGGAAGTATTAATCAATTAATTAATTAAAATGAATAATACTTCCCAGATAAGCTTTAAGAAATTATTTACTAAATTCAATTTGGGAAACCAAGCCATAAACTTCTGATGGCTCTTTTAGAGGAGTATCTGGGGTTTCAATAGATGGCCAAGCTGTTTTTAATTCAGTTAAGCTGTCGGTAATAGTTTGATGCCCTGTGGGATCTGACGCACTTTTTTCCTCGGCAACAGTTTGATATAGTTGGTCAACGTAAAGCACAAATCCTCTAGAGTCTTGATACTCCACAGCCTCCACAAATTGATTATTGATAATCGCCGCTTCATATTCCGCTGCCGCATTTTTCAACATCTCAACCATCACATCCAACACAAAGTCTGGAGAGTTAAGCTGTGATTCGGGAATAGCTGCGATCGCTTCATCGATAGATGCTAAAGACTGATCGAATAATGGCTGCACTTCTGGTGAATCTGGAGCAGATTGAATCAGATCATGTAACTGAGTTAGGGTTGGCTTAAAATCTGCTACTCCTTTCTCTGGTAATACGGTTTCGATATCGCTGTAAAGTTCTTCAACAGGATGTCCGATATGAGGTTCAGCTTCCTCGTAGTTTTGTAGTGCGATTAGCTCCTGAGCAGCAATTAAATGACCTTTCATTAAACCAAGTACAGTCATGTAGTCAACTTCAGGATCTCCAGTACTAACTGCACCTTCACCGCCTTCGCCACCTTCACCGCCTTCGCCACCTTCAGCACCTTCACCACCTTCACCGCCTTCACCGCCTTCAGCACCTTCGCCGCCTTCACCGCCTTCGCCACCTTCACCGCCTTCACCGCCTTCAGCACCTTCGCCACCTTCACCGCCTTCAGCACCTTCACCGCCTTCGCCACCTTCAGCACCTTCACCGCCTTCGCCATCTTCAGCACCTTCGCCACCTTCAGCTATCAGCAAGTATGTTTCCGAGGTTGCATCTTCAACTAATTCCCCTATTTCGTAAGCATTAGAGGGTAAAGCCTGAGTACCTACAGCCGTTGCAAAACCTAAAGCTAAAAATAATTCTATAGTTTTAATTTGACGAGACATAATCAATATTGATAAAAAATCTTAATTGTTCTGAAGTAGTACTTTACTATTGATGAGAATTAAAGTCAATAATTTTAAAAATCAACTGATGTTATGGACGCGAAGCTAGTTCTTTAGGCACCGCTTTTCCCTTTTCCCAGTCTCAATAGATCAATTAGTGCGTAACATCAGAAATTAACAGTTTCTATCTCTGATCCAGCCAAGTTATGAGTCTTCAGCAATAACATCAAAAAAACCCATACAGCCGTGTTCGGCAATATAATCCTGGTGGGGATGAAACATATATTTACCAGGATATTTATAGGCAAATTCCAAAATATGACGTTCAGCAGTCCCCATCGTAATCACATCACTTTCCTCATTCGATTCTAAACCGCGACCAGTGCGATATAACTGGAACATGTTGGCGTGAATATGAAAAGTAACGGCGGGATCTAACTCAATCATATTGAGTACATAGAGGCGGATTAATTGATTTTGATAAATGGGAATGGGATAGTCTCGATAATAGTTGGGAATACCGTTAAAAGCATATAGTTCGTTCTCCCCATCACTATCCAAATCATAGGCACCCATAACCAACACCATTTCATCGGCGGGGGGACGAGACTCTGGAGGATCGACAATAAACAAACCATATAATCCCTTGCCCACATGACGAGTGACAGGGGCAACATGACAATGATAAGGATGAACACCATAGGGTTCGGCATCAAACTCGTAAACCATGGTTTTCCCTCGTCGTACTGACTTTAGACCGTCTTCTGACGCAGGATGAATACCATGAAAGTGTAGACTATGAGAATGTCCGTCTTCGTTATGGAAAATAATCCGCACGCGATCTCCTTCTGTGGCTCTTAGGGTAGGTGCGGGGACGCGATCATTTAAATTCCAACTGACAAAATCAATGGCGCTATTTAGGGCTATTGGGGTGCTGTGAGCGTATAGTTTAAATTCTCGGATGGTCTGCCCATCTTCCTTTTTAAGAGTACCGTAGTCGAAATCCCTCAAAATTAACATTGGATCGAAACTCGAAGCAGAATTATTATCTGACTCTGGGGGAGGGGGAATTCTAACTGAGTCAGCCGCCTTAACTCCACCAGCATTAAGTCTTAAGGCAGCAGCAGAAACCCCCCCCGCGAGCAAACTCCACTGAATAAACTGGCGGCGAGTTTTTAATTTTCGCTCTGAATACGATAAATCTGACATTTAAAACTAAAGGGATGAGATAACAAGAAACTAGATACAAGCTCATTAAAATAATTGCATATTATTATTGTTAATAAGTGATTAATTTCTAACCTAGTCCCCGAAGCTGTCACAAATATCGTTGGCTAGATTATTCCTGCATGCCCTCATAAAGTAATCTGGCTAATAAGCGCATACCATCACTTTTTTTAAGTTCGGCATAAGAAGGAGCGGAACGTTTGCCAATATCTCGGAGATCAGAGAGTAATTCGGGGTGAAACTGGCAAGTAAAAGAACGACGAATCTTTCTTGTCTCAAAATCCTTGTAATTAATGCAGGTGCAGGAACATTCTGTTAGAATTTCACCATCGGCTTCGGTAGATGCCAAAATTTCCACTGCATAAGGCATTTGTAATAGCCAAGATAGAGGACTTGCCGCTACTGTATAGCGATGGGGTACGATCGCATTGTGTAAAGTCATATAAGCCCAGTTAGCGAAGAGAACTGCTTCCTCGTTGACTTCATCGGCGTGAAACATGGCAATGTTAATGTCATTTTCATAACGCAGAATCGCATCATCAATAACCCCCTCTAGTTCGTCTGCCATTACCTCATGGGTGTTTAGTAATTCCAGGGGAATAACTGAATCTTTTCGGTTTGGGGTTTTATAAGGGAGTAAAATGCGATCGCCGACTTCTTTTTCTTCGTTGAGAATGACCGCGAAGTTATCGTCATACCAGCCGTTAGCAACAATACGACCATCCCGCTTAACAATTTTTAGGTTTTCCCCCACGGATTTAATTTTTTCACAGGCTGCTTTTAAAGAGTCTAGAGTTTCGCCTCCTTCATCTCGCTTAAGCTGTTCTGTCTGGAATACTTCTTTAACCGCTCTACGTAACAGACGCACATGGCATTCTGCTGCTAGTTGATGACTGACACAAATAAAGATAGCTGGTGCGCTACGTGGGGATCTAGAAAGCAATAATTTCTCTACCAACGCAAACATATCATCTCGGGAACAATTAGGCTGTGTCCATTCATCAGCGTTATGCACCGAAGGATTTCCCCCTTCTAATACTATCGCCATACTAGAACTGATCAGAGGTACAACTTTGTCTAAGTCTAAAGTACCTGTAGACCAGACAGGTAACAAAATTGAGTCACAATCAGCAATCTTTTGCGCCATAAAAGCCACATTTTTCGAGGCTCGTACTTCTTCCTCTAAGTCATTATGCCCCACGTGTTCCCAAGGCTCAATAATGGTAATGGCATTGCGGAATAAGCTGGGATTTTGAGCCAAAAAATTGAGGTCAGACTCAGAAGTAATAACTTTTTCTAACGGCTGGGCGTAACCCCATTCAAATTGACCATCTGTGGAGAATAATTCTTTTTCGGTTAAGGGATCTGCGGAATTTCGATCAGTCAAAAAGCGACCTAACAAAATATGTACTGATTCTACATCTGAACCACTATCTGCACTATAGCCTGGAGTTAAACGCCAAGCAGGAGAGGATACTTGTTGATTGTTAGATTTAACTAATGATGTTGATGTCATAAACTTATTTTCTAAACTAATAACTTAATCAAATAAAATTCATAAGCTATAGACGAGTTTAGAATATTTACTGACAAAAATGATAGCAATTTTCTATTTAGATAAAAAATTTATTTGTCTTTATCATAGACAGACAAAGTATTTGTTTGTCTTTAAAATAATGTAATTTTTTTTAATATTTAATTTTATTTATTGCAAGTATCAATTAATGAGTGCTAAATTAAAATTGTTCAAGATCCACGAATATATAGTCTTAATAGTCTTAAAGCCTTGTTGAATCAATTTTTTGGTGAATCACTTTGAAAATCATAGTTAGTAATTTGAACCATGTCTGATTATTGATCGTTTGACCGCCAATTTTCAATTTTCAATTCCTTGACTTTGGCAAATTCCTTGACATTACTAGTTACCAAAATCAAATCATGAGCCACCGCCGTTCCCGCAATCAACAAATCGTAAAAACCAATTGGTTGACCCATCTGTCTTAATTCCTTTCTGATTTTTGCAGTTACTTTAGCTTCGGTTGCTGAAAAATCAAGAGTTTTGGTTTTTTGATAAATTATTTCTAATTGAGGCTCGATTTTCGCGATTAAACTAGGTCTGAGTTGCAATCCGTATTCGACCTCAAACCTTGTAACAGCAGAAAAATAAATATTATATGGTTTTTCCTGCTTGAATCGAACCATAGTAGGGAGATCGTCTTTTAAGTAATCAGAAAGAGTACAAGTATCTAATAGATAGGGCATCAGAAAATAGATTCTTTAGGTGGAGTTAAGTCGTCATTACTACTAAGCTCGAAGTCAGGACAACCCTGCCAATTCAAAACTTCTTCTCCCCAAGTACTAGCTTCCCTTTCTTCAATTAATCGTTCTATCGCCTCCACAATCAAGTTATTGCGAGATTTTTGCTCAGATTTGACAATTCTTTGGAGTTTTTCCGCTAGTTCGTCTTTGAGGTAAATACTAAAATTCATCGATGATAAGCTTCATTTTATCTAACATATTATAACATGTGAAAAATCAACTAATGATAACTATCATGATTGAGAGCGAAAATCGAGCTGATTGAGCCATCGATTTCCCCTTTCCCCTTTCCCTTTTTCCAAACATAACCAAGGGTGTACCTCATAGATACGAGAAACGCTATAGTACATCAATGTTATTAGGGTTAAGTATTTTTTAGTAGAGACGCACCTTAAAAATCCGCATAGGATCTACATAGATATTTAAGCAATTATATTATGGGATGATGTGGATTAATTTTGAACAAAGTCGCGGACAAAGATTAGAGCTTCAGCAATTAAACCAAGAACAAACTAGATCGAAAAATCTTCGTGCAAAAGGTGCTGCAATTGTGCGAGGAGTTGCGGGATCAGGAAAATCTTTAGTTTTAAAAAGCAGAGTTGAGAAACTATTAGAAGATTATGATCATATTTTAGTTTTAACCTATAATCGCTTTATGAATGGCTGGCTAAAGTCTCAATTTGATTCCAGTCAAAATAATAAAATTGAATGTAAAACTTTTCATCAATGGGCATATAAATATTTAAAATATAGCTACGATGATGATGTTAGTAAATTAGTCGATTTAGCTCGCAAGTGTAGCAAAAGATATCAAGCAATTCTAATTGATGAAGCACAGGATTTTCACGATCAATGGTTTCAGGCTTTATTAGAAGTATTAGATAGTCGAACTAAAGCTTTGTTTATTGTTTACGATAATACTCAATCCGTATATGGACAAGCTCACCGACGTAAATCAGATTGGTCTTGGAAAAGTTTAGGTATCAAAATTCCTGGCGGGCGATCGCAAATATTTGATGTTAATTACCGTAATTCTCCAGAGATTTTAGAACTTGCCTGGAAATTTATTACTCCTGCATTAGAAAGCGCAGGAATTAAAGTAGGAAAACGCACCCGAGATGCGACAGGAAAAGTTATTGATACTCCTAGTATTGGTAGCATAATTGAACCAAAGAAAAAATTGTCTCGTAGTTCTGGAATCAAACCTTTATTACAAGAAGTATATTATGAGGACATGCCTGATAAGATTGCCGATGAAGTTCAGTCTGCATTAAATGTTCATAGTGAGTCTTCTATTGGTATTTTAGTTCATCCTCAAGCCAAAGATTTACAAGTAGAAATAAGCAAAGAGTTATCAACTCTAAATATCGAACATCATGCTCCAGAAACTTCACGCGATCGCGAAGGCAATGTAGTTAGTCGTCCTTACGTAATTATCGATTCTTGGAATGCTTTAAAAGGTGTTGAATTTGATGCAGTTATTATTGCGGGAATTGATAGTTTATCTGAATATAAAGCAGAAGATTCGGAGATTAGTTTTGAGGCTAAAGCAGGTTTATATACGGCAATGACTAGAGCGAAAGATCATTTAGTAATGCTTTATGAAGAGAGAGATCCTATTGTTATTGAAATCGAAACTGCTCTCAACTCTGCTGATTGTTTAGAAGAAGGTTGAACAAATATATTTATATTGCGATTATTTATATTGCGATCGCTCAAATAATAAATCGGTCAACAACACTTAGGCATGCCCATTCTACGCCTTCTCAAAACTTCTTCTCGGCTAATCATGGGATAGGTTTTCTTCTCACGGGGAACAGGTTTTTTACGTGGAGGTGGTGGCAAAATCAGATCTAAAGCTATAAGCTTATCTTCTGGAAAAATCTCACTGAGATACCATTCATCTTGAGATAGAATATCCCAAATGTCCGCCAGACGACGAAAACGACGAGCTTTATTGCCCATCTTGAGTATCCAGCCGCCAACAGTTCGTTGGACATCCATACAGGCATCCTGCGCCAGTCTCAGAACTCGTTTGAGACTAATCCTCATTAGAGGACTGATATCTTTTGCTCGACGAATAACTTGCTTGGCTATGTCTAAATCTTTTTTAATAAGATCGTTTTCTTGTTTAAGTCTAGCGTTCTCTGTTTTTAGAGCAATTATCTCTCTGGTTAATTTCTCGGTAGCTAGATCGGGTTCATCGCTGAAGGGAATTATAGCTTCTGGTTCAATCCAATCGTGCTCTTTAGATTCAATCAAAGATATATAATTTAAGTTTACAGCTTCGTAACCACCTCGATCTAGTTGAACTGTCCATCTAGGAGGATATGTGCCCTCTATGGGATGAATTAATGTTCCTGTGTAAGTGAGATCGCCATAGAGATAGACTTTATCTCCCGAAGAGAGTGAAGTTTGTTTATCTTTTGAGTTAATTGGCGATCGCCCTATGGTTTTTTCTCGATGGGTTTTAGCGATTGGACTTTCTTTTGTGTCGTGTATACTTGGTATTAAGTTCATTTTATTTTTGATGAATGGTAGATAGAGAGATTGAGTTTCCTAGACCGCATCTCTCTATACTATATTTTACTATAAAATGCCGCGTATACTCGTAATACATGAAGATAGAGAATAAGAATAAAGAACATCTATTTAAAGGCAAAGGAATAGGAATGACTCACAAGCAAGCTCCAGTGAGTGTCAAACTTCCTCCTGAAATAGATGCTATCGTTCGTTCTTTGCCCAATCGTAGCGAGTATATTAGACAGGCGATCGCTGAAAAACTGGAAAAAGATGGTCTTTTGTCTGCGTAAATTTTATTTTTGCT
>CALLPS010000220.1 GCA_938015355.1 uncultured Pleurocapsa sp. | reverse complement strand
TAGGGCACTGAGCTTGCTTTCTCTAATTCTTTTAATGTTTTTTCTTCCTCTAAACTCAGTTTGACTCTTAGTGGTGCAGGCATTTTTGACTTATTTCTCAGCCTTTCTATCTTATATTTAATTGCACCCACTTACTTAATTGCTTTTTACACCCTTTCCTCATTTAGCTTAGAGCTAACCGAAATAGAGTCTGTTTTAGCAAAAAAGCTCCCTCTTTATCCTCTACTACCAGCAACGATGTTGGGTCGATTGGCAGTAGATAAAAGTTATAAAGGTAATGGTTTTGGTGAGCTAATGCTACTTGATGCTATGAATAAATCCTACAAAGTAAGTCAAGAAATTGCATCCATTGCTCTAATAGTTGAGGCGATTGACGAGCAGGCAATTCGCTTTTATCAAAGGTTTGGATTTATTAGTTTTCAGTCGAGTCGCGAGCGCTTGTATTTACCGATGAAAACTATCGAAAAAATAATAAAAAATAAAAATCCTTAGGAGGAGTTAAGAGACTTCAGCTTAATAGGCTCTGAAATTATAAGTAATGCGATCGCTTCACAAAAACTTTTTCCGATGATTTTGGGTGTTAATGATATAATAATTTACAAGGTAAAAATAAATCGCTGCAATCCTTGTCCAGCATTGAATATAAGAATTTTAAAAAATTAATTCCTAAAAAAAAACTTGATTTTCTTGACGGGCTATCGCTTTTTCTGGTTTAATTAATAAAAAGATATTCATAATGGGAGTATTGACTCTCATTGATTACTTTGGCTATTCCCATTATAAAAATAATTTTAAAGCGATCGCGGTAATTTAGTCAAGACCTTCCTTAATTATTGGGGCGCGGTCATATTGGAAAAATTGTTTTTAAATAAAAAATAAATATTATAGATCGGCTTAGTTTTCTGTCGAAAAATCTTTACAATTATGCTAACTATTACTCCTTACTCAAGATAGTATTAGTTAGATTAGCTCTCGTTAAGTCGGTGTTGTTTAGATTAGCGTTTGTTAAATCAGCACCAATTAGTTTGGCATTGGTTAAGTTGGCATTGGTGAGGTTGGCATGATTTAGGTTGGCTGCAATTAATTTGGCGTTAGTGAGGTTTGTCCCTTCCAGGTTGGCATAGCTCAAGTCGGCTTCGATGAGATTAATGTTAGCTAAATGCAGTTGAGATAAATCAGCATGGCTTAAATTGGCATGGCGAAAGTTAATTCTACCCAAAGCATATCCTTGAATGAGACTAGCGCGATCGCTAATTCTTAGTTCTCTTTGAGGTAAGGTAGTTGTGCTAAAGCTAATCTTGTTGCTATTTTTGATTAGCTCGGTTAATTCTTGATATAGAGAGTAATTGCCGATACCGCTAATGTTAACCCAGGCTCTAGTACGAGTCAGTGCCACATAGAGTTGGTGACGCAGATATAAGTTGGCTTCGTCTTGGGCAATCTGATCTAAACCGATTAGATATACTAGATCTGCTGCTTGTCCTTTGGCACGATGAATTGTGGAAATGCTAATTGCCCCTGGATACCAAAACTGATTAGGATTGGTTTTCTCTTGGAAATCTAATGAATTAAAGGTAGGCTGGCTGGGAAGATAAATATTAATTCCTTGATTAATTAGAAAAGTTGCAGTTTGTTTGGCTAAAGCTGCCGCATCATAAGATGAGCCTAAAATAATAACTAAAATTTCTCGATCTGGCTGGAGATTATCCTTAATTAAATTATGTTTAATCTTTTGAGACAAAACAGTTAATTCTTGTTGGCGGGAAGTAAAGCATTCAAAGTTAATTAGATCTCCTTGCCAAAGTTCGCCAATAATATTCGAGGAATGATGATTTTCTTTAATGAGAGTAATTTTCTGATCTCGTTGCCAATCTCCAATTATTTTGTAACCTAAGGCTTGCCATTCTTCAGCATAAATTGAGCCCGTCAGCATACCTTTAGTTCTTTTTAGTCCCATAGCGATCGCCTGAGCAACTGTTATAATCTGCTGGGGTGTGCGATAGCAACGAGAAATTATTTCTGTTTTGTTAAACTGTTGGTCATATTGTCCTGTAACTAAATGTCCTAATTCTTCACCAAATAATTCTACAGGTTCGGGTATTTTTAAACTGGCTAAACTTTGTAATTCATCATAAGCCCAAATAAGTCTTTTTTGCTGGGGCGATATGGGATTAACAGGACGCAAAGCTTGATAAGCTAACCAATAAAAGGGTTGTTTATCTTGATACTTCCAATTGTTAGCAATTAAATCTTGTCCTTCATCAATTAAGACAGCATCAAAAATAGGAGAAATTATTCTACTTTCTAGTAACTGGACACAAGCTTCAGCTAAGGCTTCATGAGGCTCTTGACTTAAGGTAAAAGGGACAGACAAAGGAATAGATCCAGAAGCTTTGCAGACTGTACCATAAAAACCAGGCTGTTGTTTACTACCCCATGCATGAAAAATTTTTAGCTGGGATTTTTCAGGATTATATTTGACTTTATTCTGGGTAAAATAACTAATCCATTGAGTAACTTGTTGTGTAATTACATCATATAAACTACGAGAAAAAAATACTAAAGCAATCTGCCAGTCGGGATATTTCACTGACATCAAAGCTGCTTTTTGACACAAAATAACTGTTTTCCCTGAACCAGCAATTCCTCTAATTCTTTGCATTCCTGGTGGAATTTGTTTGGCAATTTTTTCCTGAAATAAATCTAGCTGATTAATTCGCGATCGCACCTGTTGGATATATTTACGCCGACTTTGAGGAGCACAGCTCAAACTTATATGATTAGGAGTATATATAGCTGTTCCACCTAAGACAGATAACCATAATTCCCATTGAGTTGGAGTTAAACTTTCCCCCGAAATAAGAGAAGGCACTGGGATAATTAAACTATTAATTAAATCAGCATTAGCTAACTGCTCTTGAAATAAAATCGGTGGAGAATTAGGTAGTTTATCAAAGCCTTTTTCTTGCCATTGAGTTTGTTTAATATAAGGCAATGCTACTATTGCTCTGGCATTAATTTTTTGCTTTAATAATGGCTCGCGATCGCTATATTCTAATAGTGTAAATAATTGTCTTGATGCCTGTTGATAAGGATTGCCAAATTCAGTATAAAAGTTTTGATATTGCCAACGATGACCTTGAATAGTAACTATCTGTTCAATCTTAATTGCTTTGACTTCAATTATAATTAAACCAAGTTTATAATCAGCAATTAAAATATCAGGTTCCTTTCTAAATTTACCTTCCTGAGAAAAAATAGGATAGCGCCAATAAGCCACACATCTACGCTGGGAAAAAGCACTTTTAACACTATCCCACACTAATTTTTCTCCCGCCTCTCCCTTATCACCTAAGATCTCGGTGGCAATAAACTTATTTAGATAATTCATCAATCAGGAATAAGGATTAACAAAAGCTTTCCTTTTTAATTAGGCAGAAGGATTATTATCTCTGGGAGATGGACTAAAAGATACAAAAAAAGATACAAAATTTTTTTAACCTGCTAATTCAATTAGCACATAATAAAAATAGAGATACAGTTTGTGTTGCATCTCTATTCTTGTTCTTTAAATTCTAATAATTAGATTTTAGCTTCTTCTTGAACTAACTTATCCCAACCTAATTCTTTCAGGTTATTATTCCGACGCATGGGACGAGTTGCCAACTCCAGAATATCCCGCGCATTAGTAAAGCCATGAATTTGGGCAAAGGTAAATTCAACTGACCACTTGGTATTAATACCTCTAGCTTCTAGAGGGTTGGCATGAGCCATCCCTGTGATCACCAAATCTGGTTTTAAGTCATAGATCCGCTGAATCTGATTATAATTATCAGGTTTTTCCACGATGGTGGGTAAGGGGACACCCATTTCATTACAGGTTTTTTCCAGTAAATCTAATTCTGCTTTCTGGTAACGTTTGTCCATGTAGGGAATACCAATTTCAGGACAGGACATGCCACAACGAATCAGGAAACGTGCCAAGGAGACTTCTAAAAGATTATCCCCCATAAAGAAGACAGACTTACCACGAATTAGCTTCACGTAGTCTTCTAAGCCCTCCCAGATTTTCGCTTCTCTTTCTTCCAATCCCTGGGGTTCAATATCTAGTACCGAACAAATCTTTTCAATCCAGGCTCTTGTGCCATCAGGGCCAATAGGGAAGGGTGCGCCAATCAACTTAGTTTTACGGCGACGCATTAGGGTAGTAGCAGTGCGGGAGAGGAAGGGATTTACCCCTGCTACATAGTAACCTTGTTCAATTACAGGAAGTTCGGTAAAGCGTTTTGATGGTAGCCATCCTGATACTTTTACCCCTTGCTTTTTAAGCTCTAAGGTTAAGTTCGTAACTACAGGATCGGGTAATGAACCAAATAAGACTAAAGGTTTGTGATCTTTATATTCTGATTCTTGTTGGGTAACGTCTTCCTTTTTACGTCCAAAGTTGAGCAAACTAGAAACAGCATTCCGTTCTTTTTTCTCTGCTTCTTGTTTTGGTGCTTCTGTCGGACACTTGTGCGCCATAGCAGCGAGTACTGTATCTTCCCCTTGAGTAAAGGCATAGTCTAAGCCATTAGCACGAGCGGTAACGATGGGAATACCGATTTCTGCTTCCAGTCTGGGCCCTAAACCTTCCAAGTCCATTTTAATGATCTCGGTAGTACAAGTTCCAATCCAGACAATAACAGATGGATTGCGATCGCGTTTAATTTGTAAACACAATCTTTTTAATTCTTCATAGTCATTTAATTTAGCGGAAATATCACCTTCTTCTAATTCTGCCATCGCATAACGCGGTTCGGCGAAAATCATTACTCCCATGGCATTTTGCAGAAAGTAACCACAGGTTTTGGTACCAATAACTAAAAAGAAACTATCTTCAATCTTTTGATATAGCCATGCGACACAGCTAATGGGACAAAAGGTATGATAATTTCCAGTTTCACATTCAAAATTTAATGCGGTCGGTTGTTGTTCTTTGGCTAATGTCATGTTTTAATCTCCTCTCTAACTCGATCAAGATATTTCAAATCTGTTTCTATCGCTTTTTAAATTTCAATTCAGGATCAAAAGTAGAGACACAACATACTGCATCTCTACCTAAAAATTGCGATCGCAACTGTTGACTGTTGACTGTTGACTGTTAACTGTTGACTGTTCTAAACCATCATCATGTCTAATTCTTCTTCAGCATCTTGCTTGACTACTTTGTCAGCGGGAGGGTTAAGATAGTAATCAGATAACAAGGAGAACAAGTCTCGATCTTGAGCTTCGTTAGGCACAACTCCTTCTGGTGCAGCTAGGATTTGGTCGGCAATGTTGAGATAGTAATCACAGACAAAAGCTAAGGAAGGATCACTTTCTGCCATTTCAAAGAGGGTTTTACCTTTGACGCGAGATACACGAATATCTTCAATTAAAGGCAGTATCTCTAAAACAGGCATCGGTACATGCTCGATATACTTGTCAATCAAGTCACGTTTGGAGGTTCTGTTACCAATTAAACCCGCTAGACGTAGGGAGTGAGTCCGTGCTTTTTCTCTGACGGAAGCCGCAATACGATTAGCGGCAAACAAGGCATCAAAACCATTGTCAGTCACAATCATGCAGTAGTCAGCATAGTTAAGGGGTGCCGCAAAGCCACCACATACTACGTCACCTAGGACATCAAATAGGATGACATCGTATTCGTCAAAAGCATTGAGTTCTTTCAGTAGCTTGACGGTTTCTCCGACAACATAGCCCCCACAGCCAGCGCCCGCAGGAGGTCCACCTGCTTCTACACAGCTAACGCCACCATATCCAGTATAGATAACATCTTCAGGCCAAATGTCTTCGTAGTGGAAGTCTTTTTCTTGAAGTGTATCGATGATGGTAGGAATAAGAAACCCTGTCAAAGTAAAGGTACTGTCATGTTTAGGATCGCAGCCGATTTGTAATACTTTTTTTCCTCTTTTGGCTAGAGCTGCGGAAATGTTGCAGCTAGTTGTGGACTTACCTATTCCACCTTTACCGTAAACTGCTAATCTTATTTGTCCCACGTTGCTGTTCTCCCCTGCGTTTAAATTACGAGAATTTATCTGATGATTTATGAGTGCGACGTTTACCGTAGTTTCTGCTTCACGTCTATGTCTGCATTATGAGTCAATTAACCAGGAAAATAAAGAGACTTTATTTCTTTAAAACCAAGTTATCTAAAGTATCAGCTATTTATATGATTTTATATCTTAAATAATTCTGTATATTGACAATATATAAGTTTTATCTTTCTTTTAAACTTTTTTGTGTATTTATTTTTTATATATAAGGACAAAAAACAAATTAAATTTTCCTTTAGTGAGGGAGAAAATGATCATCAAGGATCATAGCGAAAGTATATTTACAAGTTAGGATTGCCCAATGCTGGACTAAATAAAGAATATAGGACTCAAGATAAGCATTACCAGAGAGTACAAATACCGATCGCAGTTACCATATTGACTGTTCACAGTGATTACAAAGGTGATAATTAGAAATTAAGATCTTTTTTTGGTAAAGAAGAGTTAATTTTTTCTCAATCCCCCTAAAAGTGTCAACATTTATAAAGCTAGGTGGCAATTACCGAGGAATTACGGGAGATATTTGTTAGCGAAGATGGTAGCTTGAGTGCGATCGCGTAAACGGCTGCGCCGTAGCTCTTAGCTCTTAGCCTTTCACCTTCTACCTTCTACCTATCCTGACAGATTGATTGGTACGTAACATCAGAACTTAAGTAAGCGTAAGGTTAGTTATTTGGTTTTAGTTAGTTATAGAGCAATTAAGTTGTTTTGAATTATATTTGATGTCAACTTTATATAGCCTAATTATTGTATAAAGATTAAGTAAAAACAATTAGGTATTGTCACTTATTAAGTAATTATTCTGATATTGTTTTAGAGTCATTAAAAATAAATCAGAGATATAGCTAAGTGTATTTATTAAATAGTTATTATAATTCTATGGAAAGTGGTAAAAAAAAATTCTAATTGTCGATGATGATGTCACACTAAGACATTTACTTGATCGCTTCTTCTCTTATAACAATTATCTAACTGAAACAGCCGAAAATTGTGCCACAGCCAGACAAAAACTACCAAGCTTTCAACCAGATTTAGTTATTTTAGATGTTAATTTACCTGATGACACAGGATTTAATCTTTGTCAGGAAATGTGCCAAACTGACGTAAGTATTCTCATGTTAAGTTCAATGACTGAGAATAGTTATGTGCTTGAAGCATTTGCTAGAGGTGCAGATGAATATATTACTAAGCCTTTTGATCTTCAGATTCTTAAAGCAAGAATTGAAGCTTTGCTTAGAAGAAGAATTAATTCTACAACATCTTATGTCAACAAAAACTCTCTAATATTAGATGATTTAGAAATCAACTTTTATCGCCGTGAAGTTATTTTAAATAATCGTATTATACCGCTGACAGCATTAGAATTTGACTTGTTACATTTTCTGGCTAATAATCCTAACCGAGTGTGGGATCGGGCAGAATTAATTGCTAGAATTTGGAATAATGATGATTATTCGGGAGATGATCGCAAGGTAGATATTCATGTTGGTCGTATTCGGAAAAAAATTGGCGATATCAATGGTGAATGTATCAAAACCGTGTGGGGTAGAGGCTATATGTTTGAGTTATCTAGTTCTAATGCAGTAAAATTGGCAGACTGAACCTAAAAGTCAATACAAGCTGTCATGTTAAGAGCCGGAATCGTCGGATTACCCAACGTAGGTAAATCTACTATGTTTAATGCCTTAGTTGCTAATGCTAAGGCAGATGCAGCAAATTTTCCCTTTTGCACCATCGAACCCAATGTCGGAGTAGTATCTGTCCCAGATAATCGACTAGAAGTACTCTCCGAGCTTTCGACTTCCCAGAAGTTGGTACCAACAAGAATTGAATTTGTTGATATTGCAGGATTGGTCAAAGGTGCCAGTAAGGGAGAAGGTTTAGGGAATCAGTTTCTTGCCAATATTCGGGAGGTGGATGCCATTGTTCATATGGTACGCTGCTTTGATGATGATGATATTATCCATGTTGCTGGTTCGGTAGATCCTGTCAGGGATATTGAAATTATTAACTTGGAACTGATTTTAGCGGATTTGGCTCAAGTTGAAAAACGCATTACTCGACTGCGTAAACAGGCAAAAAATGATAAAAATGCCCAAGCAGAAGTAGAGTTATTAGATAAAATAAGTGAGGTTTTAAATGACGGTAAATCTGTCCGCAGCATGGATTTATCGGAAGATGAGCTATTAGTAATTAAGCAGTTAGGGTTACTCAGCAATAAACCGATTATTTATGCTACCAATGTCTCTGAAGACGACTTAGCAACGGGGAATGAATGGGTAGAATCAGTGCGCCAGTTTGTGAGTGATGATGCGGCGAAAGTGGTAGTGGTATCAGCTCAGGTGGAATCTGAATTAGTGGAGCTTTCAGAAGCGGAAACAAAAGATTTTCTCGAAGCTTTAGGAGTAGAAGAAGGGGGTTTAAAGTCTTTGATTCGTGCTACTTATGATCTCCTGGGATTACGTACCTACCTCACCACAGGAGAGCAAGAAACCCGCGCCTGGACAATTATTGCGGGGACAAAAGCACCCCAAGCGGCAGCAGTAATTCATACTGATTTTGAGAAGAAATTTATTAAGGCGGAAACTATTAGTTATGAGGATTTAGTGACTACAGGCTCCAAAAGTGCCGCGAGAGAAAAAGGTTTACTACGTTTGGAAGGGAAAGATTATGTTGTTCAAGAAGGGGATGTAATCGAATTTCGCGTTGGCGGTTAATAATTATCTGCAACAACTTTGAGAAATCCTATAGATTGATTTAATGTATGTAAAGATACAGAAATTAATACAAAAATAAAATTTGTATTGCGAAAATAGTGAAATTGAATTTTCTGTTTTATGCTACAGGAGATTCAATTTATAGGATTCACTTTTATGAATATTATCGCTATACTCATTCATCTAGTAGTAATTACGATTAGCTTGCTAATTCTCTCTAAACTGCCAATCATTAAAATTGATAGCCTAAATAAAGCCATAATCGCAGCTATAGTATTTGGCATTCTTAATGCATTATTAAAGCCGATCTTAACTGGGTTCGGTTTGTTTAACGTTTTGACTTTTGGGTTAACTGCCTTTATTGCGAACGTTATTATTTTTGGGTTGGCTGCTTTGCTCGTTAAAGGCTTTAGATTGCACTCTAAGATTTGGAGTCCAATCATTGGTGCTTTTGCACTGACTGTTATTAGTTCTCTAATTGAAAAACTTCTAGCTCAATTTCTGCCTGTCGTTGGCTGATTTCCCAAAAAGTTAATTTTTTAGCTTGAAAATTTATGTTTATTACGATCGCTTTACAAAGCGATCATTTTTTTTAGATCAACTCTCAAACTTGGTAATCTGTAGGTAAAGCAATACCAGTTTAAATTAGGATACTTACGAGAGATTCAATTTTCGATCCTAACCGATTGACGTACTGCGATAATTAACTTGAGGATTACTGCGTGAATTTATCTGATATAGTATCTTTCCTTCAGCAACAGACTTGTCTGGGCGATTTATCCCGAGAGGTTTTAGAAAAAATTGCCTGTCAGTTGACAGAACAGATTATTCCTGCCAATGAAACTTTGATCCAGGAAAATACGACAGTTAAAAAATTATATATTGTTCAAGAGGGCAAGTTATCTAGTAATAGTAAATTAGAATCTTATCAAAGCAGTTTGCTAGCGGGAACCGTACTCAATTTATATGCTTTATTGTTAGGTCGTCCGACCCAGTATCAAGTTAAAACTCTTAGTGAAACTAAAGTCTGGTCTATTGATAGTTTGGAGTTTCAAAAAATAATTAATCAATATCCAGAAATAAGTCAAGCTTTTTCTCGAAAATTGGCAAATGAGGTTCAAGAACTATCAGAAAAACTCTTACTTGAACAAGAACGGCAAGTAATATTAAGACCTTATCTAGTTAGTAAAGCAAGGCGGGGAGTTATTGGCAAAAGTCGCTATGCAACTAGATTGCGATCGCAAATTAGACAAGCCTCTGAAACTAGAGAATCAGTATTATTATTTGGGGAACCTGGATTAGAAAAAGATAACTTGGCAGCACTAATTCATTTTGGTTCTGCCTATCGGCGAAAATCGATTATTCAAATAGATTGTGCTAAATTACAGACTAGTGGCGCAGAATTGTTTGGTCGTAGTGGTGGCAAGCCAGGACTAATTGCCAGTTTAGAAGACGGTACTTTAATCTTAAATAATATTCATTTATTACCCGTAGAATTAATACCTGCGATCGTCAAACTAATTAAAACTAATCAATACATTCCCGTAGTCCGTCCAGGGCGAGAAAATGCGGAACCACAAACATCGAGCGCTAGAATAATTTTAATTTCAGAACAGAGAATTAAGGCGATCGATTCTGTAGTAGATAACCTCATCAAAGTTCCTCCTTTGAGAGTGCGAAAAGCAGATTTAGATGAACAGATTAACTATTATTTAAATCTCATTGGACGCAATCAGTGTTTACAAAAAACGAGAATGACTCCCGAAGCGGTGAGAAATCTCCAGGCTTACGATTTCCCTAATAACTCACGGGAATTAGAAAGCATTGTCGAACGCGCCCTAAGCCAACTTCAAGGTTGTGATGATATTACGGAAGAAGTTGTATGGCAATCTCAAAGTAAAAAGAAACAATATCGGCTCAATTTACTGAATAAATATCCCCAACTACGGCATTTTCTGCGGAGTGAGTGGTTTCCTGACAGAATAAATTATGGCATTATTTTGACCTTATATACCCTGATTGTAGCGGTTTTATTTATCGCGCCCCAAAACCGTCAAGAGAATTTTGCCCTCAACCTATTTTGGGCATGGTGGTGGCCATTAATTCTGATCGGATTTCCCTTCGTTGGGAGACTTTGGTGTGCCGTATGTCCCTTTATGATCTATGGCGAGATTACCCAAAAACTATCCCTAATCTTATTTCCGCGACAGCTAAAAAAATGGCCGAGAGGAGTTGCGGATCAATGGGGAGGCTGGTTTTTGTTTGGTTTATTTGCCTTAATTTTGCTTTGGGAGGAACTTTGGGATCTGGAAAATACGGCTTATCTTTCAGCTTGTTTACTACTCCTAATTACAGCAGGGGCAATGATCTTTTCCGTAATTTTTGAGCGTCGCTTTTGGTGTCGCTATCTCTGTCCCATCGGTGGTATGAATGGTTTATTTGCCAAACTATCGATGACGGAATTACGCGCCCAGCAGGGTACTTGTTCAGCAGAATGTACTACCTATCAATGTTATAAAGGCGGTGCGGCGAAAGGCGAAGGACAAGAAACTAACGGCTGTCCCTTATATTCCCACCCTGCACAATTAACTGATAATCGAGATTGCGTGTTGTGCATGACTTGTCTCAAAGCTTGTCCTCACCGCTCAGTTGAAGTTAATTTACGTCCTCCAGGTATTGAATTATGGACAACTCATACCCCCCGTAGTTATGAAGTAGCCCTGCTATTTCTACTATTAAACGTGATCTTTCTCCACCGGTTACCAGAAATATCGACTCGATTAGGTTTAAATCTACATTTAGAGCAATTTAGTACCCATGCTCTAGTATCCCTGGTGGTTTTAAGTATCCCGATAGCTATTCCCTTCATAGCTCAAACTCTAAATCACCTGATCGGTAAATTGGACAGAAAATATAAACCCCGCAAATTTATTGACTTAGCTTATGGCTATCTACCCCTCGTATTAGCAGGTAACTTAGCTCACTATCTTCGTCTGGGTTTAAATGAAGGGGGCAGAATTCTGCCTGTAACCATGGCAACTTTCGGCTTAAATGGGGCTAGTTTGCCTATATTTGTCGCTAATCCCGCAGTAATTGCTTTTTTACAAGGCTTTTGCTTAATTATTGGGGTTATGCTCTCGATTTTATTAACCCAAAAGATTGCCCATCAGCGATTGAGATACTTGCTGCCTCAACATTTTGCGATCGCTTTTATTGCCTGGGGCATGTGGCAAGTGATTGTCGGATTTTAAGATTTTTAGCTAAGAACACTTTGATATAAAGCACAAAAAAGCGCCATTACATACATGCAATAACGCTTTCTCTCTGATGAACTAAATTTA
>CALLPS010000219.1 GCA_938015355.1 uncultured Pleurocapsa sp. | reverse complement strand
TTGTCCAAACAGTATTGACCCAGAATCAATGAATCATCCAGCTATGTTAAGTAGATTGACTAGATTGACTTTGAGATTGGCGGTTAGACTTTAACTTCTGTGCTAATGCATGATTTAATTTTTGAGATGCTTCAGGAAATTGTGGCTCTAGCTGTAATACTTGGCTATAGGTTTTGACGGCATTTTCCCAATTTTGTAGATGCTCCCACTGCTGGGCTAATAAATAATATGATTCTGGATTTTTCGGATCTTGACGAATTCCCTGTTCTAAAAACTCAATTGCCTCTTCGTGTTTCCCTTGTTGACTTAAGACATCACTAAGGCGATGATATGAAGGAGAGAATTGTGGATTTAAAACGATCGCTTTATAATAAAAGCCGATCGCTTGTTGTTTTTGATCTTGATCAACTAAAGCATTTCCCAGGTAAAATCGATCTAGGGCAGTACCTACTCGGGGCTGCAAAGCCAAAGCTAACTGCATTTCTTTGATAAACTCCTTCTGTTTACCCTCTTTGAATAAGATTCTGCTCAAACTCAAATGTGCCTTGGAGTATTTGCGATTTAATTTAATTGCTTTACGATAACAAGTAGTTGCATATTGAAACTTTCCTTTTTTAGCATAAAGATTCCCCAAATCAGTATAAATCTTGGGAGAATTGGGTTGCAACTTAGATTGCTGACGATAACGTTTAATTGCTTTATCCAACTGGCTCATGCTGGAATTTGGCAATTTTGTATTTTCGGTATGCTGCTTTATCTGGGCAGACTGGTGCGACTGACCCGATTGCGATTTCTGAGGCATTAGGGCTGGTCGAGACATGCTTAAGTCCAAAGCCTGTCGATAATATTTTGCTGCTTGCTGCCACTGAGCCTGTTGTTCTAACTGCTGCGCCGCACGACAATAGGCGGCTACAGAATCTTCAATATTAGAATGATCGATGGCATCTAAATCGATATTGACCGCGGTTTTGGTTAATGATGTTGCAGATAATTCTAATTCTTGGGCTTGATAAAGATTTAAATTAGCTTTGTCTGATTCTCCCAATTTTTGCCAGACAACCGCTAGCTTTCGGTGTATCTTGGGACTGGGTTTAATGATGATTGCTTTTTGATAATGTTTAACTGCCTGGTGCCATTTTTCCTGTTGAGCATAAATATTAGCAACCCCCGCATATACCTCTGCTAAGTTCGGTTTAACCTCTACTGCCTTTGCGTAACAAGACATCGCCTCACCAGTTTTACCCAGCCTTTGTAAAGCATTTCCCCAAATCTTATAGGCTTCTGCCATATTAGGCATAATTTGAGTAGCTTGTTTACAGGCAAGAGCAGACTGTGTCCATTCTTTTCGCTCCAAGTGTTCTAACGCTTTTTGAAAATAAACTTGTGCTGTTTCCCAGTCAATGTCCCTAGCCTGTTTCGGATTTACTGCTTTGAGGCGTTGATTAAATCCTAGAGAGGTACTGAACCCTGTGTCCATATCATTTGGTAATGGAGACTGAGGGGGTGAGACTTTGACTATAGCGAGACTCTTAGAAAGAGGCTGAAAAGAAAACGCGGCTTCTTTTAGACTAGCAATGGGAATCGGGGATCTCTTTACGGGAGAAATGCTTGATCGCAACAGTTGATCTTTGGTATTTCCCGTTAAAGCTTTGAGATTAATGGCTTGGCGATAGTAGTTAGCTGCCTGTTCAATATTGCCTTGATTTCTCAATCCTGTGGCTAGTTTTTCATAGGCTATGGCTAAATCCCCTTGCTGTTTTAAACGTTCTGCTAAACGCCGTTGAATCTCTAGTAGGTCAGGATTTTGTTCAATGGCTAAACCATAAATAGCGAGAGCTTCACTTAATTTTCCTTGTTCCCAAAGATTATCAGCTTGAGCAATTTGCTTTTCCCAAGAAGATACTTTCGATTCTGAGGGTGCGGAATGAGATTCATTGCTAGCTTCACTAGAAAGAAGATTTTGAAATAGCTTGAACATTAGCGAACTAAAATAGTATCTAAATATTTTTACTTAAGTTAATCTACTGATAATCAGAAATTATAATCATAATTTCCACTTTGCCTAGAAATTGACAGGTAACTTCCAGGGGGTATAATCTGTGGATATTCCACAAGTCCCTAATCATCTGAATCTAGTCGTGATGTCTCACTCTATGATGCTAATGAATCAGTATTTTCCCCATGTGTTTTATCAATTTTAAAGGCATTGTCCTAGATTTTACTTAATCTTTATTTTTAATGAAATTTGTCTTCATAGAAAATAGTCTTAAGTACCTAAGCAAAATTATTTCCACCTATATTGATACATACTTTGAGCCGAAATTTCCGTAACTTATCGAACTGCATTCCGCCAAAAATGTCGCTTTTTGAATCGCAGTCTTTAATTAGATTTCATCCCAACCACCAACTCCAGAGGACATCACATAACTAGTGACACTGGCTTCAAAGAAATTAGCTTTAGTGTGACCAGCCTTTTTCGTATCCGAGAATCTTTCTAAATGTTTATAAGGGCTTTTTTTGTATTGTTCATCGGTATATAGAGGATCGAGACCGATCGCCCGCAGACGCATATTCGCCATATACTTGGTATAGTGTTCGGTACTAGCGACTGTAATACCTAAAACGTTGTCTCCCAGAATATGGTTTGTCCAACGACATTCATGTTGTACGGCAGTGTCGAACATCTCATAAATTTGCTCTAGAGAGTGAGGAAAGAGCTGCATTGCTTCAGGTAGGAGTTTTTGATAAAGTCGAACATGACTTAGTTCGTCACGGTTAATCATCTTGAAAATATCGGCACTACCGGGCATTAACATCCGCGAAGCTAAATTATAAAAATAGATAAAGCCATTGTAGAAATATATTCCCTCCAGCAGATAATCTGCCAGTAAAGATACAAAATAATTTTCCGAAGTGGGATTATCAACGTACTTTTGATAGATGGATGCAATAAATTCGCAACGTTCCGCTAGCACTTTGTCAGTACGCCAAAACTCATAAACACTACTACGACGATCGCCTGGAATGACAGTTTCAATAATATACTGGTAACTCTGGTTATGCATTCCCTCCTGGGAAATTTGTTCTGCCATGCACACACTCACTTCTGGGGCAGTAACGCAGCTTTTAATATGGGGAATATTGCAAGTTTGAACTGAATCTAAAAAAGTTAAATAACTGAGAATACCATCGTATGCCCGACGCTCTTGGGTGGTTAAATTCCAGTAATCAGTGACATCCTGAGTTAAATCTAGTTTTTGGGGAATCCAGAAGTTTTCTCGCATCTGTTGATATAAACCAATCGCCCAAGAGTACCGCACATCGTTTAACTGCATTAAGTTAGTGGTATTCCCAAACCAGATCGAGCGATTTTCTACCTTGTCATCTCCCCCAGGATTAAAAATAGGGTTAGCTGACATGATGTCTTGAGGTTGAGATAAAAATGAAGTCATAAAAGTTTTTGTAATGAAGCACTATATACGGTGCTATAGCATAACAAAAATCACCAAGGAACACTAGTATTTATCAATAAAGGATAAATTTACACTATCAAGCTGAATCTCCTCCGCTAAATCCATAATGCTATAGATATAATTGGAGACGCGGTTTCCCAATTACGTACCTCATGAGAAAATTTATTTTCACTTTTGGTTTAGGTTTAAGTATGGTCGCCCTAACCTCCTGGGGACAAATTGCCGAGGCTTTTCCTCTACGACAAATATCGATAGAAAAGCTCAAATTTGTTGGTTTAGACGATAAATTGGGCAATCATGAGCTAGATTCAAGTAATAAAGTCATTTATCGCTGGCAAACTAATCCTAGCTGTCCTGCGGCAAAACCCAGTGCAACATTATCAAGCTGGAATGATTCTCAACGTCAGGCTTTATTAAAGGCAGTCAATTACAGTCTTGATTATTTAAATACCCCCAAAGCAGCTAAAGATTATCGTCGCCAGGCTAATATAGAATTTAATTTACCTCGGGTTAAGCGATCGCTCCTCAGATTTAAAGAGTTACTATTAACAACCGATTCTCCCGTGGCATTGGAAGCGGCAGTAAAAGCAGAATTTGTCTTTTATCAATCCGTGGGTAAGGATCAACAGGGGAAGGTAGAGTTTACGGGTTACTTTGAACCAACCTATACTGCTAGTCGAGTGCCTACGGCGGAATATTCCTATCCTTTATATCGTAAGCCAGCTAGTTTTAATCGCTGGTCAAATCCTCATCCAACTCGGGCACAGTTAGAAGGAGAAGATGGCTTAGGCAGCAACCAAAGTGTTTTAAAAGGTCAGGAGCTAGTTTGGTTAGGCGATCGCCTGGAAGCCTTTTTGGTTCAGGTACAGGGTTCTGCTAGACTACAAATGACCGATGGCACCACCATGACCGTCGGCTATGACGGCACCACTAATTATCCCTATGTCAGTGTTGGCGGTGAATTAGTTAAGGATGGTGTGTTTAAACAAGATGAATTGACCTTGCCCAAGTTACTGGATTACTTTGCTGTTAATCCGCAGCAGCTTAATCAATATGTCCCCCGTAATAATCGCTTTATTTTCTTTCGGGAAACTCAAGGAAAGCCCCCTACTGGTAGTTTGAGTGTTCCTGTTACAGGCGATCGCTCTATTGCTACGGATAAATCCTTGATGCCTCCTGGAGCCTTAGCCTTAATTGTGGCACCAATTCCTGATGTCCAGCCCACAGGAAAGATTGATACTCGGGTAGTCAGTCGCTATGTTTTGGATCAAGATACGGGAAGTGCGATTAAAGGGGC
>CALLPS010000218.1 GCA_938015355.1 uncultured Pleurocapsa sp. | reverse complement strand
AACAATGTATTTATCGTGATTAAGCTTCTTCCCTACTTTCCAGTAAACCATTGACCTTAAGCTAGTTTCAGCACAATTAACTCATACTACCAAATGTTTGCCGAAGTAATGCTTAAAAGTCTTTTAAAAAGCTAAAAGCTATATGCGTAGCGGTATACCACAAGGGCATATCCGAAGGTGTATCCTTTAGGACAATGTCCTTTAGGAAAAGCTAAAAGCTAAAAGCTAAGAGCTAAGAGCTAAAAAAGTCGTCTTAGAAGGATGAGGCTTTAAACCCAGAACACTTGGTAACAAATATTTATTGGCAGTTGGTGGTTTAATTGGTGCCTGATCCGTATCTACATAACCAACATAATTCCTGGCAAACTCTTGAGCTGTGGTGTGAGAGTTCATTAGTTGAGATAGTTTGAATTTTTGTAGCAGTTTTGATAAATTAGCCTCTTCCGAATTATCACCCTCCTGAATATTGATCATATGCAGTAAGGATTCAGAAAAATCTTGAGACAAGCGGATTTCTGGGAGGCGGTTAGCGGAATAGTTTCTTAAAGGTAGATTGTCATGGTAACGATAGTAGGAAACAAAAGATTTAGCTAAGACATCAGCATCTTGAATTGCCAAATTCATGCCCTTGCCTCCCGCAGGAGTCATAATATGGGTGGCATCTCCAGCTAAGAAAAGACTCTTGTGTTGCATGGTTTGAGTGGAAAAACTCCGCATGGTTAATACTTGCTTGGCAATGATTTTCCCTTCCGTCAGAGTCCAATTATCTTTAGCTAATCTCAGTTGCAATTCCGACCAAATGCGATCGCTCGACCAATCATTTTCAGTATCTCCCACAGGTATTTGTAGATAGTAGCGCGAGATAGTTTCCGTGCGTAACATATGTCCCGCGAAGCCTCGGGGATGAATGCCATAAATGATATGTGGGGTGGAAGGGGCGGCTTCGGCAGTTATGGCTAACCAAGCATAATCATAGTTTACCGTTTTTGGTTGGGCGATCGCATCGGGAATAGCAGCGCGGGAAACGCCATGAAAACCATCGCATCCTGCAATAAAATCAGACTTGATAATTAGCTCCTGCTCTCCTTGACGACATGATACTGTTGCGCCATAACGTTCATTAACAATAGTTTCCGCTTGAGTATTAAAGAGAATTTGTCCCCCAGCCAGTTGAAATTTATAGATTAAATCGGTTAAAAGTTCTTGTTGAGGATAGGTATAGTGAGTTTGTCCATTACTCATCGCTTCATAGTTTAGGACAAAACTTTGTTCAGGGGTACGGAATTCACATTTACCGTGGGGTTTTCCTATTTTTAACAGGCGATCGCTCAAACCATGTTCTTGCAGAATACTAACGGTCTTGTAATCAATTAAACCAGCACGGGAGCGAGCATAAATTTCTGGTTGGGAGTATTTTTCAATCACAAGACATTTAATGCCATATTTAAACAGAATATTCGCAATTATTAATCCTGCTGGCCCTGCGCCAATAATACAAACTTGAGTATTTATTTCTTTGCTAGACATGATTACTTCTCCTGATCAGTAGTTTGTGAAGGGAATAAAAAATCAAACTATAGTTTTCTAAGTGGACGCGGTTTAGTACTTATATTTAGTCCACAAAATGACTGGTGGGGAATTTTTCAGTAATCTGCATTACAGGTAAACCGTCAATTAGAACTAAATAGGTGCGATAAATAATCTCTGCTGTCGGTTCAATATCAAAATATTGAGCGAGAATTCCCGCAGGTTCAATACCACAATCAATAATCTCTCGATAGGTTTCTATTTTGTTTTCTCGTAGTAGTTTGCCGATAGGTTGACGACTAAAAATCAACTCGTCTCTCATAGCGGGATCAAGACGCTCTAAGACAATCTGGGAGTCGGCATAGAGATAATTTGTTTTAGTCTCTGTACCTTGTAATACGATGGAGCGTTCCAGTAATTGATATCCGCCTTTAAGTTGTAGTTTAGAGAATCTTGAGCCAGAGATTACTAATTTTTGCTGGAGTTTGACCGCTTCTACTGTTTCCCCTGAATACGCCTGCACAATGTCAGTAATTCTGCCATCGGTGACTAATAATAATCGCTGTAGAAAGCTTTTGACGGGTAATGTAGCTTGTTTTGGTTGAAAGTTTATAGCTGGTGCTGCAATAACCATATTTCTCGTCCTCAACTAGTAAGTTATCTTTCTCAAAATGTTTGATTATTCTCGACAGTTACTCAATACGTAGAGGAGAGATTCTTTATGCAGAAGTCTTTATTTCTAGATAATCGTTTTATCTCTAGTTTTTCCCAATTTTTGCATACCCTCTTCAGCCCTAGAAATACGAAGACGCAGAACAACGAAAACAACTATCTCAAACTATCTCAATTTAATTATGAATATTCAAGAAAATATCACTAACCCAATTCTCGGTACTGACGAAAATGACACTCTAGTAGGGGGAGTTGGAAACGATACAATTATCGGCAATCGAGGTGACGATCTTAAAATTGGTGGCGATGG
>CALLPS010000217.1 GCA_938015355.1 uncultured Pleurocapsa sp. | reverse complement strand
TTATTTGGGATTCTAGTAGTACTTTGCCCCTCTTCTCCATGCCAGAAGCCAATCCCGATGTCGCCGAAGGACAGATGGTAGGGGTAGATGAGTTCAACACTTTTGCTTTTGAAGCCAATCGAGTAGATCGCAACTTAGGAGACAATGACTACAATGATTTCGTTTTTCAACTGCGAGGAGTAACGACATCTGTTCCTCAAATCGGGGACTGGATCGACTCATCTAAGAACTGGTTAACTAGCGACATTGGACAAGAAATTCTTGACTATAGTGAGTCGGTATATGGTATCTCCACTAACTATCAATTCGATACAGGAGTTCTAGAGGTAGGAGGAACTGGAGAAGTTCAGTTTGAATTTTTATTTAATGGAGAATGGACAAAAGGAGAACTGGCAATTTTCAGTCTTGACGGTATGGAAGAATATATTCCTGGCACTCAAGAATTTATCCAAGAGGCAGCAATTAGAGGTGCAAGTAATTCGACTCAAGGTTATGTACTCGCTAGCGAACAACAGCAACAGGCAGCTAAATTTAGTAGTCCCATGCCTTGGGAATACAACTTCAACTTTAATGCAGGGGAATATCAAGGAATCAATACTTTTGACCTGACTCCAGGCGATCGCTATGGTTTATTCTTAGTTCCTAATGCCACAGTTGCAGATATTGCCAGTAATCCTAGTATTATTTGGGATTCTAATGCTACTCTACCTTTATTCTCCATGCCCGAAGCCAATCCCGATGTAGCGGAGGGGCAGATGGTAGCGGTAAATAACTTCAACACTTTTGCTTTTGAAGCCAATCGAGTAGATAAAAACTTAGGGGACAATGACTACAATGATTTCGTTTTCCAACTCCAAGGAGTAACAACATCCGTTCCTCAAATCGGGGACTGGATCGACTCATCCAAAAACTGGTTAACTAGCGACATTGGACAAGAAATTCTTACTTATACTGAAACCACATATATTGGCAACAACAATATAGACGAAAATGAAACTCTCGTCGGTGGGTCAGCAGATGATACTTTAGTCTCTGGTACAGGTAATGATTTTCTCCAAGGCAAAAATGGGGATGACGATATGTCAGCTTCAGACGGTAACGATATTCTCTATGGTGGTGGAGGTAACGATACTCTCTATGGCGATCTCGGTAACGACACCCTCATCGGTGGTACAGGAGATGATTCTCTCAATGGTGGAGAAGGTGATGATATTCTTCAAGGGAAAAATGGTAACGATACTTTAGACGGTGCTGCTGGAGATGACCTCCTCGAAGGTGGCAGTGATAACAATACTATTTATGGCGGTTTGGGTAACGATACTCTAATTGCTAGTCAAGGAAACGACTTTCTCGATGGTGGCGAAGGTGATGACAGTCTCAAAGCCTCCAGTGGTAATAACATTATCCTGGGCGGTCTCGGTAACGACACCCTCATTGGTGGCAAGGAAGCCGACTCTCTCAATGGTGGAGAAGGTGATGATATTCTTCAAGGGAAAAATGGTAACGATACCTTAGACGGTGGCTCGGGAGATGACTTCCTCGAAGGTGGTAGTGGTGACAATACTATTTATGGCGGTTTGGGTAACGATACTCTAATTGCTAGTCAAGGAAACGACTTCCTCGATGGTGGTGAAGGAGATGATTTATTACAAGCTGCCAGCGATCGCAATATTTTTCATGGCGGATCGGGCAATGATACTTTGATTGGCGGTAAAAATGATGACTATCTCGATGGCGGTTTGGATAATGACATTCTGATTGGTGGCAAAGGAAGTGATACTTTTGTTTTAGCTGCTAATTCTGGTATCGATCTAATTATCGATTTTCAAACTAACTTAGACTCAATTCTATTGTTAGATAATCTCAGTAAAAACGATCTGACTATTACTCAAGGAACAGGAGATTTTAGCGATGATGCAATTTTAACTCTAACTGAAAGCAACTCTATTCTGGCAATCTTGGAAAATATCAGTCCAACTGAGTTCGATTCCTTGGTATTTGAAATGTAAGCTAGATTACAAATATATATTTTAGGGGAAATTTGGGAATTGTATAAATATTGCTCTTCTTAATTTATTGTTCAAATTATATTTTTAATTTTTAATGATGGCAATGATTAACAGGAGCAAGATAAATATCGATCAAACATAGGAAAATTACTTCTATGATCATGCCCAATTTTCTGATTATTGGTGCTGCCAAGGCGGGAACAACTGCCTTGCACCAATATCTGCAACAACATCCCCAAATTTATATGACTCCCACTAAAGAAACTAATTTTTTTGCTTTTGAAGGAGAAGATACTAATTTTCAAGGGCCTGGAGACGAGGCTTTAAAAGAATTTTCTATTACCGATTTAAGTACCTATCAAGCAGAATTTAGTGGTGTTAACCAGGAATCAGCGATTGGGGAGGCTTGTCCCTCCTATCTTTATTATCCTCAAGCAGCAACCAGAATTAAACAGTATATTCCCAATACCCGCTTAATTGTGATTCTGCGTAACCCTGTAGACAGAGCTTATGCTAATTTTCTGCATACTGTTAGAGACGACCGCGAAACTTATCAGGATTTTGCCTTAGCATTAGGAGACGAGGAGAGGAGAATTGCCCAAAATTGGGAATGGTTTTGGCACTATATCCAGGTTGGTTTTTATGGTCAACAATTGCAACATTACTATGAAAATTTTGCTCCCAGTCAAATCAAAGTTTATTTATACGAAGACTTAAAACAAAACGCGGTCGCCTTATTACAAGATATTTTTCGGTGGCTGGAAGTTGACCCTACTTTTGTTCCCGACATGGCTTTACGTCCTAATAAATCGGGAATGCCGAAAAACCAACTACTCCATCAGATTTTAACCAAACCCAATCCCCTGAAAACTCTCCTAAAGCCCCTATTTCCTGCCAAAATTCGCCAAAATATTCAGCATAAAAATCTCAATACCCCCCAAATATCTCAGGAAGTAAAGCAGTCTCTCTTGGATTTATATCGAGCAGACATTTTACAGTGTCAGGATTTGATTCAGCGGGATCTCGAACCTTGGTTAGTGGGGAGTGCAGTATGAAACCAGTCATTTGGCATGTAATTGGCGATAAGCGGGCGGGCGGCTCTAATCTTCTTGTGCAACGGTTAATTGATTCCTCACTAGCCGAACAATTTAAGTTTGAAGTATTACGTCTCGAAGCAGCCAAAGCAAAAATTAAAGATTCTCCTCCCGATGTGATCGTTTTTCATTATCCTTGTGCTTGGAAGTATCTTGCAGATTTATGGCGATTGAAACAACATAGCCAACTCTACATTTACGATCATCACTATTCCCAGGGATTTGAACAACATCAAGTTGCATCTTTATGTCGCTTTCGGATGATGTTGTTTCTAGCATATGGTTTAGCTGATGGGGTAGTGAGTATTTCTGCTGCCCAAAGAGACTGGATGTTAAGTAACAAGTTGGTTAAACCTGGCAAAATTAGAACAATTTTTTCTGCTTCTCCTGTTGACACACTGTTAACAATTGCTGCTAAAAATCCGAGTAATCCCTTGAAAATTGGTGCTTATGGTCGTTTTGCTCCCCAAAAAGGTTTTGATCTCTTGTTACCAGCTTTTGCTGCCCTACCAGCCGCAGAATTTGAACTATATTTGGGGGGTTACGGACAAGATGAACAATTAATTAAAGATTTAGCTCAAGATTTACCCCACGTTAAATTACTCGGTGCGATCAAAGATGTTCCCGCCTTCTTGGCAGACTGTGATGCGATCGCTATTCCTTCCCGTTGGGAGCCTTGGGGCTTGGTCTGTTTAGAAGCCAAAGCAGCAGGTAAACCGATAGTTGGCTTTGCTGTCGATGGTTTAAAAGAGCAAGTCCAAAACTGTGGCTTATTAGTACCTGTTAACGAGCCAAATAAATTAACAGAAGCGATCGCATCTTTACCCCAACAAGATTTAAAAGCTTGGGGACAAGCCGCTAGAGCCTCAGTCGTTAATGCTTGGGGAGAATTTTTACAGAGTTGGTCACTATTTTTAGAGGACGTAACAGGGTGATACTAAACAAGATTTGGAGCAAATTAAGCTCACAACTAAAAAAAGTAGATAGTCCCTTTACTCGTAATTTGGGATGGTTGGGACTATCAGGGGCGGTGATTCGGGTTACCCGTTTGTTGACTACTATCGTACTGGCGCGGTTTCTTACTACCCATGATTATGGCTTAGTAGCGATTGTTTTAACTGTTAACGATATCGTTCGCGTTTTTACCCGTAATGGCATTGGCACTCGTTTAGTTCAAGCCAAAGCAGAAAATATTCAACAACTGGCACAGTCTGCCTATTGGCTCAACTGGCTAATTTCTATTGCCCTATTTGTGATTCAATGTGCTGCGGCTTTTCCCCTAGCTTGGTTTTACCGTGACGAGCAGTTAATTCTACCCATCTGCGTCATGGCAATTAGTTTATTATTACTGCCTCATGGTCTAGTACAAGCAGCATTGATTCAACGAGAAAATCGGCTTAAAGCGATCGCCGTAGTGGAAATGGTTCAATTTTCTACCGATAATATCTTGTCTTTAGTATTTGCGATCGCTGGATGGGGCATGTGGGCAATTATCATCCCCAAGCTGCTTGTACCACCAATTTGGGTCTATATCATGCTCAAAAATCATTCTTGGCGACCAAAGCTTAAGTTTACTACTGTTGGTTGGGGAGATCTGCTTCGTTTCGGGCGCAACGTTTTGGGAGTGGAATTACTCAATAATTTGCGGGGTAACTTGGATTATTTAATTGTCGGACGTTTTCTCAGCATCGAAGCATTAGGTATCTATTATTTTGCTTTTAATGCAGGTTTGGGGATCAGCTTGGGGATTATTACCTCCATCAAATCAGCTTTACTTCCCCATCTGTGCGATGCTCGGGGTAACTTAGCCCAATTTAAACAAAGGTATTTTAGCAGTCTCAAAACCATCTCTTTCATTATTCTGCCACTAGTATTACTACAATCGAGCCTCGCGCCAATTTACGTACCAATAGTTTTTGGCGAAAAATGGATTCCCGCCATTCCTGTACTAATTCTAATCTGCTTATCGGCAATTCCTCGCCCGTTTGCTGACTCGGCTTCTCAGCTATTAATTGCCGTCGATAAACCCCAAATAGATTTACTCTGGAATGTAATTTTTACTCTACTATTTACCGCGGCGCTATTAATTGGGGTGCAGTGGCAAAGTATTGGTGTGGCAACTACGGTTTTAATAATTCATGCTGTGTGTTTACCTCTGTTTGCTATCTGGACAACCAAGTACGTCTTTAAAAGGTTGTCTGTAATCGAGCAATTTTGAGATTTTTGTTTTATTGAGTTTGTTCCATCTTTCCTAAAAGATCGAGCAATTCCTCAATATTAACGACAAGATCTCCATCCTTTTGACGGACTTCCCCACGGGGAGGAGGACATCCAAGACACCCATATTTAAAGCCCATACCTCTGGCAAGATTGGCAAATTCTCGACCGACATAAGCCCCAAATAATTCTAAAATAATTGGGTTGTCGGCAAAGATCAAATTAGTTAAACCAGCACCATGAGGGGCAATAATTATTTTGGCTTGGGCGAATAATTTTACCTGATCAACATAACTCATGTCTTCTAGGACATAGGTCTCAAATCCTAATGGTTCTAAAGCTTCTAATACTTCATTTTCATTAGCAATTCTCCTACCTAATGCTTTGCGTCTGGAAATGAATACTTTAGAACAAAAAGAAGAGCGATCGCTTTGTATCTGAGAAATATTACTCAGCATTCTTTGTTTTAACCATTGGCAAGCACTAACAGAAATTTCTCCGTGAATTTCTTCATAAGAACGACGAAAAGAAGGAATAATTAATTTATGGACAGTTCGTCTAAAATCTTGCCAGATAATTAGATCATCATCTGTATAACCTAATAGTTTCAAAGAATCTCGTTGCCATCCTCGTAAGTTACTATCGACAATTAATTTTGGTCTAATTCCTGTTTGTTGTTGATAGTATTCAACTCCTTCTAGTTGAGTTAAAGTATCTACTGTCCAGTGCCAAAAATTATTACTCCAGGGATTAGTTAAAATACAAGCAATATCTATTTTTGGTTGTTGAGATTTTTTATTAAATTGAGAAGCAATTATAGTTTTGATTGAGACATTTTGGGCAATATGAGCTTCAATAGTAGTAAATCTAGGTAAAGTGGTTTCTAAAATTAAATTGCGATCGCAATCAAAAGCTACAGGATAGCTACCAATTATTTCAACCTCTTCTAGTTCGCAGACAAAGGGTTCTACTATTTTTTCTTTCATGGAATAGATCTTCTTGGCAATACGATCTGGAATTGGTTTAGGTGTATAAAAATCTCCGAAACTTACTATTTCTGACGAAGTAAATTCTTGTAATTTATATTTTTCTTTTTCGATTAGTAAATTATTTCTAGAGATTGTTTTAAATTTGGTTTTTTTTAAAAAGATCCCAAACAGTAATACAGAAGTTCGTCGCCAAACCTGATAAATCTCACGATAAGCAATTCTTGCTTGTTGATTTTTCTTTAAACTTTTCTTGAGATTTTTAATCATGATATTAGTATATAGATTCAAATAATTTTTTTAGTTTGATAATTTGATAAGTTAATCTCTAATTATGATGTTAGTAAGTCTTAATTACTAATCATTTTGATAAGATATAATTTAATCAAAGGTGAAATAATAATTGTGTAATTTTCTTGTGCTATTAATTAAGTCTAGCAAATAGATTAAATATCGAAAACTTGATAAATTTTTATTTGTTCAAAATGTAATTTAGTTAGCATAAAACACCGATAAAATTTTAATTAAATATTATTAATAATAAAATCTCATTTATCTATCATTTGTCTACAGTATATCTACGAATAATAAAGCTCTTATGATTTTTTTGACAACAAAAATAGTTGGATACTTGGTGGTCTAGATACTTAAATCAGTTGAAAATAGATTTAAGCATATATTTTGTCAAAAGAAAATAATTTTGCAATTAATTTATCAGCAAATCGACAATAGTAATTTAAGTAATTCTACTGTTAAAAATATTATTAATTTATAGCTTGTTGTTTTAATAGGAGGTAAAAATTGAATGTTACTAGCTTTGCAGCAAAAATTTAGCTGTAGTCTTTGTTTAAAATTGAGCATAGTCATGACGACTGTATTCAATGCCTCATCAAGTATTGCCTTGCCTCTTTCTCCAGGCGATCGCTTGGAAGTTTCTATTCCTAAAGAGTCTTATTTCAGTCGGGTATACGAAGTCAACGAACAGGGAAATTTAGAAATCCCCTATCTGGGGGCAATGTCCGTAGCGGGATTAGAACCAGCAGATGTAGAAGATAAATTGGCTTATGCTTTAGTCAATAAGGGTTTCTTTCCGTCCAATAGTCTACAAATGACCATACAGGTGCTTGAATGGTCCCCAATTACGGTAAATGTCGCTGGTGAATTGTTTCTACCAGGGGCAACCCAGATCAATCTTCCCGTTTATCCCGAAGAATCCGCTGTATCTCCTGATACAAATCAAATTACAGGAGAATTTCCCTACCGCAGATATCTCACCGATGCCCTAAAAGCTTCTGGAGGAGTAACACCCAAAGCTAACATCAAAGAAGTTCGTTTAATTCGAGATGGTCAAGAACAAATCTTAGATCTATCAGGGGCATTAACGGGAGAACCATTAGACAATATACCTTTGATTGCGGGCGATCGCATTATTGTCCCGACTGGGGAGGATTTTCAAGCAGAGTTAGTTCGCCCTTCGGCAATTACTCGTCCTGGGATTCAAGTATTTGTTTCTAACCTCACCACTCCTTCCTCTGGCAAGATAGCAGAAGCAGTTAATTTTCCCTATGGTACTCGTTTCAATCAGGCAGTAATTGCCTCTAGCTGTGCGGGGGGGACAAAGGCAATTAACGCGGATCGCAAAGCAATTTTAGTTAGTGTAGACCGTCTAACGGGAAAAAGTACCTATTGGGAAAGAGGAGTAGAAGATCTAATACGAGATTCCCACAGTGATGATGATAATCCTTTGTTGATGCCGAAGGATAGTGTTGCCTGTTATGACTCGACGGTGACTAATATCAGAGATATTTTTAATATTTTAGGGGATATCATTAATCCTTTTAAGAGTATATTTTAGTCCTAAATGCATTTATGTCGTCGTCCTCCGAACCTTTAGTTACGATCGAAGAAAAAACAACCAAAGAACGTCATTGGTTGCGATGGTTTAAGTATTTATTATTAAGTGCCCTGTGTAACGGTGCAGTGTGGGGACTAGCACTTACCTATCTGCAAAAAACGCCCCTCTCTTTTACCAGTGAGTTAATTATTCATGTGGCGGGGAGTGCCCCTGGAGTGAGTGTCAACTTACCTAGTATTGGTCAAGCAAATACTTCTAGTGGGACTTCTTTTGGTTCTCATTCCGACCCCCGTGAAAACTATAAGTTAATGGCTACTAGTGGCACAATCTTAAACTTAGCCGCAGAATCCCTAGAAATACCTGCATCGGAATTAGGAAAGCCCAATGTCACCCTAATTAACAATACAACCCTGTTGAAGTTAGAAGTCAGTGCGGAAGATCCCAAGGTTGCTGAATCAAGAGGATGGGCACTGTATCAAGCACTATACAAGCAATTAAATATCTTGCGATCGCAAGAACAAACAGAAAGAGATAAGTCAGTTCAACAGATTTTAAAAGATACTCGCGTTAAATTAACCGAGGCTCAAAATAAACTATCTGGTTACAAATTGGGATCGGGTTTCAACTCTTCCGATCAGATTGGCAACTTAATTGGCAATATGGGAGATTTACAAACAAAACTAATTAATGCGATCGCCGAATATCGTCATAAACAGGATAGTTTGCAGCAGTTAGTGACTACCCTAAGATTATCACCTCAAAAAGCTGCCGATGCTTTAGTTTTACAAACCGACCAGGAATTTCAAAAAATCCTGACAGAATATACCGATGCCACAACGATCTTAACTAACCTCTTACCCAATCGAGGTCGCAATTATCCCGATGTAGTTGAGGCTAGACAAAAACAACAGGCTTCTCTCCAAGCCTTATTACAAAGAGGTCAAAAGTTACTGGGTATTCCCATCGAACAACTCAGTTTAGAACGGTTAATTTTAGACAATAGCAATGGTTCGGGGGTTAAGCGGGGAGATTTATTTGTTCAGTTAGTAGAGATTAATGCCGAATTAAAAGGTTTAGAAGGACAAATAGCAACTTTAAAAGAGCAAATTAAACAATTAAAGGCAGAATTAAACATTTTGACCCAAAAAGAATCAATTCACGACAATTTAGACCGCGATCTGCAAATAGCCCAAGCAGTATTTGCTTCCACCCTCACCAAAATTGACCTCAGTAAAGGCGATCCTTTTGCTTCTTTCCCCATGATTCAAATTATCGAAGAACCCACCCTGCCAGAAGAACCAAGCGCACCCAAACCCAAATTAGTGATGGCTGGTGCATTTGTCGGTTCCTTGTTTGTCACTGCGGGGTTAACTCTGTTATGGTGGCGCGAACCCCTGTTGAAAGTTTCTAAGCAGATCGTCAAAAAAGCGATCGAATAAATAAATTTCCTATTATCTTGTCCTCAAATTAATCATTTAATACCTGAGAGTTTAATAACTTGATCTTCTCCAAAGATATTCAACCACGAAACTTCGCTGAAAGAGTGGTATGGTACGCCATGACCTGGACTTATGTTTTCTATCTTCTTGGTGCTACTTATATTGTCGGTTCGGTAGTAGGTTGGATTTTATTTGCTTACCTGCTATTAAAACTTTGGTTGCAAGATGAAAATACCCCTAAAGAAGAAAAAATTGTCATTCCTTGGATTACCTGGGTTTGGATTTTGGGGATGCTGATGATGGAAGTGGCTTTGATTATCGGGCATTTAGACTACAATCTGCCTGTTTCTCAAATTATTAAATCTTCCATTGGCTGGGGAAAAGGTTGGGCATTGATTGCTCTTTATCCTTTGGCAGGGTGCTTAAATATTAGACCTCAGATAATTTATCGTGCTGCTTGTGTTATTTGTTTTCAAACCCTAGTAATTTCGCCTTTATTGATTGCTGCGCCCTTACTAAACTTACCTCAAACCCTGTATGTATCTCCTCTTAAAGCTATCGGTGCAGGATTGGGCCCTACTTTCTTTGATGTTTCTCTGTATGCCGTAGATTTTGACGGACAAATACGCCAACGTTTGTTTACCCCTTGGGGCCCTGCATTAGGTTTTGTCGCCAATATTTACTTTACTTTATCAGTACAAGAAAAAGACAAGAAGTGGCGTTGGTATGGCATTATCGGCGCAATTTATATGTCTCAAATTTGTAAATCTCGCTTGGCACAAGTGTGTATTCTCAGTACCCCAATCTTTATTTTTGTGTTATCGCGATTAATCCGTCCTTATATCTTAATGTTACTAGGAACTGCCAGCGTAATTGTCGGTATTCTGGCCACTAATATCATGAATGGGATAGCTGCTTTTTGGGCAGGTTTCAAAGCTCAACGAGCAGCATCGAGTAGAGTCAGGGCAGCTTTAAAAGAGATTGCTTTTTATCGCGCTGAAACTGAAGCACCGATTTGGGGTCATGGAATATTACAGATGGGTCCCCACGTAGTAGAATTTATGCCCATTGGCTCCCACCATACCTGGGGAGGTTTGGCTTTTGTCAAGGGCATGGTCGGTTTTTATTCTTTGGCTATTCCGATGTTTTTAAGCTTCTTATTTTTGCTGATTAAAGCCCAATCTAATCGCGATGCAGCTACAGGATTAGCTATTTTATTTATTTTGTTTCTCTATACTTTTGGTGAAAATTTAGAAATTTTAGCTTATCTTTATTGGCCTGGTCTAATTCTGATGGGGATTGCCTTTATTGACACTGCCCGCTATGAATAGACGGGGATTCTTGAGTTAATCATTGCACTTTCGACCGAAGCCTATTAACTACTCCCAATTTCAAAGTGAGTTTTGAGAACTCGTCTTCTTCAGTAGCAAAGTAGTACAAATAATACTAAATCCGATTGATAAAAGTAACGATTGATTTTTACTGGCTAGATATGGTGTAACCAAGCACCTTTCAGATTTCAGACTTCAGATTTCAGACTTCAGACTTCAGATTTCAGATTTCAGATTTCAGACTTATAAAACAAATAAGTAACCTCTACGAATAGGATTTAGTATAATTACCTTGGCAGGGGTAGTCTAATAGACTGAGACTGATTGACCCTCCACTGAGATTAGGGGCAAAGTTAATTGTGTCAATAATATCGGCGATCGCGATCGCTTCTCGGAGAGAAAGATCCCCCGCACTAAAATCGCCATCATGTTCGTCTTCTAAGGTTGATACTATAGCCGTACAAAGTTAGATTAGGACAAAGTTTAGCTATCTGCTCGTAAGGATAAAGGATAAAGGATAAAGGATAAATTTACTTACATTCTCAAGCTGAATGTCCTAAGCTAAATCCGTAATGCTATAGAATAAAATCTGAATTAAGGTTGCTATCCATTGCTATAGACTATATTTTTGTATTTTTTGATAAATAAGAAGGCGTTGTATCCCAGCAACGCCTAAATTTGCTTTGTAGATATTCTAGTAACTTGAACCAAGATTTAGATACTTACAAAATCATTTTCCGACAAAGTCGTAACATCAAATCCATTTAG
>CALLPS010000216.1 GCA_938015355.1 uncultured Pleurocapsa sp. | reverse complement strand
CTAGCGGGTTTCATTTTTATACAGCAAATGAGACTGAACAACAAGATGTTATTGATCGCAGTGCCACTGGAGAATTGCAATACGACTATGAGAATGTGGCATACAATGTTCTCGCTGGAGATAGAGATACTCTGACAGGGGCAGCAATTGAGGGAGCTTTACCTGTATATCGCTTCTTTAATACTGAGACAGGTGCACATCTTTACACGATGGATGAGAACGAAAAAAATATCATCATCAACACTCTTGATAACTACAACTTTGAGGGGGAAGCTTATTATGCTTTTGCCACTGAATCAGAGCTGATCGAGACTGTCCCCTTGTATAGAATGCTGAATACTCAGACCGGCTCTCATCTATTCACTATTGATCGGAATGAATTTAATACTATTGCTGACACCTTACCTCAGTTTCAAATCGAAGGTGATGGGGGAGTAACGTTCCATGTTTTGGAGTAGTTAATTCTGAATTAAGCATCAAAAATGTCCTCATGTATGACAAAAATTTTGTGAGAAGTTTGGTAAAAAGCGATCGCCTGTGGCTCGGCTCTAGTTTAGTGGGGATGGCAATTCTCTATCTGGGCTTAATCTGGAAAACCACAGGAGATGTTGATCAACTCACCATCAGTATGGTGTTTTGGGGAGCAATTATCTGGTTGTTATGGCGTAAACGGGATCTGCTGCAATATCCCCGTGAGCCTATATCCAGTTTTATGGGGTTGTTATTTTTAGGCTTGATGCTCTCTAAAATCACAACGCTATTTTGGTTTGAGTCTACTTTATTACCCTTACTTCCTCTTGGTAGTGCGATCGCTCTAGCTTTAATCGCATCAGGATTTAAGGGTTTTGCCCAATATTGGCGAGAATTATTCTTTTCCTGGTTTTTGTTTTTCCCCGAAGGAGTAATCGGACATGTTATTGACAATACGGTTCACATTACAATTCTCAATGCCAAATTCGCTACCTATTTTCTGTACTATCTTGGGTTCAATGTCGCTAGTCAGGGGAATCAAGTCATACTATCCTTACCCGAATTAGGAGAATTTAAGGCGATCGTCGATTACCCTTGTGCAGGGCTACCCATGATTCTCCTGATGCTTAAGCTAGCACTATTAATCATCAGCTTGGCACCGATGACTAAGCAGGAAAGATACTGGATTCCTTTATTTTCGATCGCTTTAGGATTTTTGTTGGGAGTAATTAGAGTTTGTATCCTCACTCTATTGATACCTAATCCCCCCAAGTTTGACTATTGGCATGGGGCACAGGGTTCACAAATATTTTCCACCCTGGCAATTACGATTTTTGCAGGTTTTTGCTATTGGATTTTAGAAAGAAACCGTCTCAGTCAACAGTACCCCCATACGAGGGTAAGCCACAAGGGCATAACATCAACAGGCAACAATCAACAATCAACAATCAACAGTAATAAGTAATCAAGGTACTTTTTATTAGTTGCTAAATTTATGATTAATCGAACTTTTTGGCGTAGTTATTCTCTGGCTATCATTAGTATTGGAATTAACTTAACTGTGGTTTATACTTTGCTAGTTCCTGATGTGGGTAATCGTGGGGTAGCTGATTTTAAGTTTCCTGCCCAGATTCCCGTAAAAGAGGGCATAACGAAGTCTCAGACTAGCATGTCTAAGATTAACTCTGCGATCGCCAATACCTCTAGTCTCAATACCGAAAAACAAGAGGAAGTAATTAAAGCCCGTCAGCAATATCAATACATTCACCATCGGCGCGAAATTAATCTGGAAATCAGCTATTTAGTAGGAACACGGGGAGATATAGGCGCATATCTACAAAACTATACTGCTGTTGATGAGGAAGTTATTAAGCAAAAATCAATCAAACAATTACCTGGAATTGGCTATCATGCCTTATTTAATGATCAGAATCAGACCTATTTAACTAGCTGTATTAGTCCCCGCAGCCCTAGCAATGTAACTCAAAAACAGTTCTCGCAGAATCGCTATCAGTATGATTTACAGTGGCAGATAGGACTAGACTGGTTAAGAGGAAATGCCAGTATTCGCGATCGCCGTTGCCTATGGGTGCTTTTATCTACCACAAATATGGAAGGAGATAGTCAGGCTGCTGAGCAAGCTTTAGAAACCATTTGGCAAGATATATATCCCTGGTTGCTAAAAAATTTTCCCCCTCTCACTAACTCTTTGAGGGTCAGTTAATTTAGTCGGACAAGACTACTTAAAATAACTTAAATAATAAACATAAAACTATAGCCTGATCCCCTTGCAAGATATAGGATTTAACAATTGAGATAGTGTTAGGATCAAACTACGAGAAAAAGAAGCGAGAAAATAAGGAACATAAACTTAATGCAGGAATTTGACAAGTCGATATCTTTTGATGGTCGTGATATTCGGCTTAAAGTAGGCTTGCTAGCACCACAGGCAGGCGGTTCGGTATTAGTGCAGTCAGGGGATACAGCAGTTTTAGTTGCGGCGACAAGAGCAAAAGGAAGAGAAGGAATTGATTTCTTACCCTTAACTATAGATTATGAAGAGCGACAGTATGCCGCAGGTCGTATTCCAGGAAGTTTCTTTAGAAGAGAAGGTAGACCAGGGGAAAAAGCAATTTTAACCAGTCGGTTAATAGATCGCCCAATTCGTCCCTTGTTTCCCAACTGGTTGCGGGACGATATTCAAATAGTTGCCACTACCCTTTCAATGGATGAAGAAGTTCCCCCTGATGTTTTAGCTGTAACGGGAGCGTCGATAGCCGTCTTACTAGCAGAGATCCCTTTTGCTGGACCAATGGCTGCGGTTAGAGTTGGTTTAGTGGGGGATGATTTTATTCTTAATCCGACCTACAAGGAGATTAAGAAGGGTGATTTAGATATTGTCGTGGCAGGTACCCCAGAGGGGATTGTCATGGTGGAGGCTGGAGCAAATCAGCTACCAGAACAAGACGTAATTGAAGCAATTGATTTTGCTTATGAGGCAATTCAAGAATTAATTCAAGCTCAACGAGACTTAATTAAAGAATTAGGGGTTGAGATTGTGGTGCCAGAAGCTCTAGTCGAAGATGAGAGTCTTACTAGCTATATCAACGATCGCGCTGCCCAGGATATCAAGAAGATTCTCTCCCAGTACGACTTTGACAAAAAGACCCGAGATCAAGCCCTCGACGAAATTAAGCAAACCAAGATCGTAGATGCGATCGCCGAACTGCCAGAAGATGATCCCCTCGCTGTCGCTACTACTGAAGATCCCAAAGCTATTAGCAAAGCATTTAAAAAACTTACTAAAAAGCTGATGCGGGGTCAAATCCTGGAAGATGGTATTCGGGTTGATGGCAGAAAGCTAGATCAGGTCAGACCAATTAGTTCTAGGGTGGGTGTGTTACCCAATCGAGTCCACGGTAGTGGCTTATTTAGAAGAGGCTTAACTCAGGTACTCTCCATTGCTACTTTAGGAACCTCGGGAGATGCTCAGGATACGAGAGAAGATCTAACCCTCCAGGAGGAAAAGCGCTATATTCATCACTATAATTTCCCACCTTATTCCGTTGGAGAGACTCGCCCCATGCGATCGCCTGGACGGAGAGAAGTTGGTCATGGTGCCCTCGCAGAGAGAGCTTTACTTCCTGTGTTACCCAGCACCGAAGACTTTCCTTATGTATTGCGAGTGGTTTCTGAAGTCTTGTCTTCTAATGGCTCTACTTCCATGGGTTCGGTATGTGGTTCAACTCTTTCTTTAATGGATGCAGGAGTTCCTCTTACAAAACCAGTTAGCGGTGCTGCCATGGGTTTAATTAAAGAAGGAGATGAAATTAGAATCCTGACGGATATCCAAGGCATTGAAGACTTTCTGGGGGATATGGATTTCAAGGTTGCAGGGACAGATACGGGAATCACCGCCCTACAGATGGACATGAAAATTACTGGTCTGCCGATGGAAGTAATTGCTAAGGCAATTCAACAGGCTTTGCCCGCTCGGATGCATATCTTAGAAGAGATGTTGAAGGCGATCGATGAACCCAGAGAAGAGCTATCTCCTTATGCGCCTCGATTACTAACTATGAAGATCGATCCTGACTTAATTGGGATGGTAATTGGACCTTCTGGGAAGACAATTAAAGCTATCACCGAGCAAACAGGAGCAAAAATTGATATCGAAGACGATGGTAAAGTAATCATTGCCGCAGTAGAAGCAGAGAAAGCGGATATGGCGCGCAAGATGGTCTACAACATTACCCGTAAACTGAATGAAGGAGATGTTTACCTAGGGAAGGTTACCAGAATTATCGATATTGGTGCTTTTGTCGAGATTTTGCCAGGAAAAGAAGGTATGATCCACATTTCCCAATTAGCCGAAGGTAGAGTGGGCAAAGTGGATGATGAAGTAGCAGTGGGAGACGAAATTGTCGTTAAAATACGCGGTTTCGATCAAAAAAATCGCCTAAACTTAACTAGATTAGGCATTCATCCCGACGAGGCTGCCGAAGCTAGAGCCGCAGCAATGTAAAAAAGGGGCTTTATCCCAGCTAATAGCTATTAGCTATTAGCTTCAACTTCACTAATAACCTCTAATTTTTTAAATTGATTAGAGGATACAGAGTATGCTATTGAGCCAAATTTACCCCTTAGAAAATTATCTAACTCCTGAAGGTAAACCCCATGTCATTTATCGTCGAGGTAGAAACTCTGGCAACATTACCAAGCGTTATTTATCCCGCCGTCGGTTTGAGAAAGCATTAGG
>CALLPS010000215.1 GCA_938015355.1 uncultured Pleurocapsa sp. | reverse complement strand
CATGATTAAGTTATTTTCAATACTAGCTACAGCAATAGTATAAAACTCTAACAACATAGACTTTTCATCAACTAGAATATTGTTAGCAACATCATGAAAATCATCATCGCAGTACAAATGATAATCTTCTCTATACTTAGGAATATATTGTTTCAAATTAAAATCCAACTTAACTGCTAATTCTTCTAGTTCTCGTACCAGATTAATACTAGAACCTAAAGTCTTCAAACATCCTTTAGTCAAAGTTCCACCTGTAAAATCTACAGAAATAAAATTGTTACACAAACCATTGTGCCAAATAAAATGAGATTCTTTTTTGCCAAATATTTCTATAACTAAATCCATAAAAATAGGTTGGTCAACAAACAGTGATGAATCATTGGGAGTCCAAGAGGGATTATATTCTAATTCGATTGCTATTGTCTTTAATCGATGAATTAACTTCCTGTCATAACTAAGTAGTTGTATCCAAGGTAATAAATCATAGTCATATTGCCGATGAAAGTCGAAATCATAACTCTTTATTCCATAACAAGCTAATTCTGAATTAAGCTCTTGCAATTCTTTGCGATTATATGGCGCTCCTAATGTAATAAATATTGACATCAAAATATTCAAGTAGGCATATCATTATACACGTAGTAAGTAAGTGGGTGTAATTAAATATAAGATGATTTATTTTGGGACTAGGGACTAGGGACTAGGGACTAGGGACTAGGGACTGGGATTTCACATTCGGGTCTTGGTCTTATAAATTATTTCGCCTACCTACTTAATTAAAACAAATTGATGTTGCGATCGCTTTAACAACGCAAAGAATAACCTTCTGGTAGTTTTTTTATGTGTAGATCGCACTTATTAATAAACTGGCAAAGATATTAATTCAAAGTTTCGGAAATTGAAAGCAGATTGCGATCGCAACAAGAATATGAAACAAAATTTATCTTCTCAAAGCAATTGCTAAACTAAAAATAACATATCAACTTATGATGTTTGAATAAGAAGGAAATTATATGCTCGACATCGATAGAATTACTTTTAATCCTAATGTAATGGCTGGACAAGCCTGTATTCGTGGGATGCGCGTACCCGTTTCTTTGATTTTAAATCTGCTAGCAAATGGTAAATCTACAGAAGAAATTATCGCTGACTATCCTTATTTGGAAGCAGAAGATATCCAACAGTCCCTGGTTTATGGTGCATGGTTAGCAAGAGAACAATATTATCCTAAAACAAGTGAATTAGCAGGATGAAGTTTCTGGCAGATATGGGGATCTCACCTCGAACAGTAACTAGGCTAGTAACACAGGGGTATGATGCCATTCACTTAATTGAAGACAGTTTAGAAAAACTCGAAGATCGAGAGATTTTGCTTAAAGCAGAAGCAGAAAAAAGAATTGTTTTAACCGTAGACTTAGATTTTGGTTATCTACTGGCTGTTAGCAGTGCAAAGCTGCCTAGTGTTATTTTGTTTCGCTTGGGCAACGAAAGTCGAGAAGTAGTTGAAGAGTATTTAGATGATGTTTTGTCTAAATGTAGCAAAGAATTGGAAACCGGGGCAATTATCTCTGTCAAAGATGATGGTTTTCGAGTCAGATTATTACCAATTAAATAATTCTAAACTGCGATCGCACTTATTAATAAACTTGCAAAGATATTAATTCAAAGTTTCAGAAATTGAAAGCAGAATGCGATCGCATTTCAAATAAATAAACTAGATAATTGAGATCGCTACTAAGTGCTTCTTGTCTCTACACTAAAATAAAAGTTATTTGATGCCACTAAAACTTGATGTCTCAATTATCCGTAATTACAGAACACATTATATTGTAATCTGACATAGAAAGATGGGTATGTCGCCAGATGAAATCGTTTCCCAATATTCTAGTATCAATTTATCAGACGTGTATGCTGCATTAGCCTATTTTCATGACAATCTTGAAGAGATTAGACTTCAAATTGAAGAAGACGAGAAATATGTAAGAGAGTTACAAGCGAAAACTCCTGCAATTCGATCGCCTGACGTAAGCTGGATAACAAAGGAAAGAGTAGATCGTTTCACGAAAGAAGAAAAAGCGAAGTTTTTGCCCCTCGCACCAGATTTTGTTTTAGAATTAATGTCCCCAAGGGATCCCCTAGAAACGACTCGGACTAGGATGAGAGAGTATCAAGAGAACGGTGTTAAATTAGGCTGGCTAATAAATCCTCAACAGCAACAAGTAGAAATATATCATTTGGGACAATCTACTGAAATATTAAATAAGCCCTTGACTATATCTGGAGAGGATATATTAACTGGATTAGTAATTGAGTTGAATTTTATTTGGGAATAGCAATAACAAGTTACCATAGGATTGCGATCGCTTTTATCCCAATTATTCGTCTATTGAATCTGTTGGTAAAGGGAAATCCACCTCTTGATAAACTTCTTCTATCTTTGCTGAAAATTCTATGCTAGTTAATTCAAAATTAATCTTATCTAACTCATAAAATTGTAACAACCATAAGCCGTCATCTGTACGACGAAAGCAATCGATTCTGGCTTTTTTAGTATTAATTAAAACGTATTCCTGTAGACTAGGTAAAGATTGATAGTCAGCAAATTTATCACCCCGATCAAATGCTTCTGTAGAATCTGACAATACTTCAATAATTAGACGGGGAAACTTTTTGAAAGTAATATTTTCCCTATCTTTTGTCTCACAAGTCACCATGACATCGGGATAAAAGAAACGGTTTTTGCTTTCGATCCTGACTTTCATATCCGATATGTATACCCGACATCCTGATCCTCTTAAATGAGCTAGCAATAAAGCAAATATATTTCCTGCAATAGTGACATGAGCATCCGTTGCACCAGCCATGGCAAAAATCTCACCATCGAAATATTCGTGTTTGGTGTCGCTAGTTATTTCTAATTGCAAGTATTCTTCGGTTGTTATGTAGGAATTTTGGGCAGAAGCTACCATAAGATTTACAGGTGTTTATTGACCGTACTCTAATTTTATCAAAAAGCTTTAAGCTCTAAACTCTAAGACTTTTAAAAGGATATTTTAAATTATTTATATTATGGTTGCGATCGCAATGCTCATTGATCGAGAATCAAATTATCATAAATAGTATACACATATAATAAAGACTCGCTTTAGAGTTCTAGCAACTCGGACTAATGGAAGAACTCACACAATTAAGGCAAATTACTAATTGATGGTAATACAACAGATGCGATCGCTTTAATAGATGAATGGGAAGAAATGAGCAGGAAAGCGATTATTAGAAATATTGAATCGTATTTAGTACTGTTGTTGGCTCATTTAATCAAAAATCAAGCGGAACAAAGGATGACTGATTCTTGGTTAGCTTCAATTGTCAATGCGGTAGTACAAATTAAAAAATTAAATCAAAGAGATAAAAGTTATTACTATATTAAAGTCAACGACTGGAATAATTATTTAGAAGAAGCGATAGAATTGGCAAGCTTAGAGGCTGGAAAAGAAGCTTTTTTGGGTATCTATTCTTTTGAGCAATTATTATCTAAGTTTGATCAAGATCGAGCTAAATAAATAGCTTTGCAATTATTACAATTAACTTATCAAGAAGAATCAATAAATTTACCACAAGTAATTAGAGAATTTATCAACAGTCAGTAAATCAAATAATAATACTTTTGAGTATAAACATTTGGCGATCGCAATCAATGAGATTCCATTATAAGTAAGTGGGTGTAATTAAATATAAGATGGTCTATTTTGGGACTGGGGACTGGGGACTGGGGACTGGGGACTGGGGACTGGGGACTGGGGACTGGGGATAATATTTCGCATTCGAGTTTTATATGCGAAGCGGTATACCACAAGGGCATATCCGAAGGTGTATCCTTTAGGACAATGTCCTTTAGAATAAATTATTTCGCCTACCTACTATATAGAGTTTCCTATATCAGTGGCTTACAAGTAATCATTAACGACACTATTCGTCTTTGGTACTCTGGAAAATGTGAAAGATCATATTAAAAAGATCATATTAAATTTTCCTCCTTGTCCTCCTTGTCCTCCTTAATTCAAACTTGGTAGACTACTGCTCAGACAATTAAATACTTCTTTCCCTATATAAAGCGACAATATTTTAAAATATAGTTTAAACAAACCTGTTGAACATATACAAAAACTATGCCCCTAATTACTACTGGAAAATCATTTATTCGCGCTTTAGAAAAAGCTGGTGCGTTGGGCTTGTATATGCCCCTGGAAGGAGGTGCAGAAGGACGTTATCAAAGACGTTTGCGAGCTAATGGGTATCATACAATTAACATCACCGCCAGAGGGTTAGGAGATTTAGCAGCCTATTTCACCAGAGTACATGGAGTCCGTCCAGCTCACTTAGGGAAAAAAACTATTGGACACGATGCAATGGTTGGGGACATTTATTACATACCACCCATTGCTACCTACGAATTAAGTTCCTTACCCCCTAGTGCGAAAGGGCTAGCGATTTGGATTATTGAAGGACAAATATTATCTCTTCAGGAAATTCAGTACTTAGTCAATTTGACCCAAGAAGAACCAAAAATCAAGGTTATTCTGGAGATGGGTGGTGATCGCTATGTTAATTGGAAACCTCTAGCAGATACTATATCCGCAGCATAACAAAGAAAGATTCAACTAGATATTAGAGACGGTGAATAGGTTTTGGGGTGGTATTGATGTCAGATAACAATATGGATGATTTACTGGCTCAGTTAAAAAATGAATTTGAGCCGAAACAGCAAGCAACACCGAAGGAAAATAAAGCACAACCACCCCAGTCTACTTCTAAGGCATCCATGGAAGAAATGCTGTCTCAGTTAAGAGAGGAGCTAGAGTCGGGAAGAAGTAGACCAAATAGAAAACCTTCTAAAGCGCCAACTCCAGTTAAATCAAACCAAAACATGAGGAATTCTGCAAAATATCGTGAACGCCTCAATGCCTTGATCGATGCCGATTATCAAAAGCAAGCCGAAAAAAGAGAAGCAAAGCTTGCGGAAATTAAACGTCAAGAAGAAGCCAGAATTGCCGAACAAAAACGCCGTCAACAGGAATTAATCGAGGCTCAGAAAAGAGAAGAATTACGAGAGCGGAGACGGAAAGAAGCCTTAAAAGAAAAAGCCGCACAGTGGCTAAAAAACTTAAACCCACGCTCAGAAGAAGGCAAGTGGTTTGAAGAGTTTTCCTATTCCTATGAAGATAAACTACAAGCTGCGACCGACTATTTGGAAGCGATGCGCGAAACTGGTTTGTAATTATTCTAGTTAGAACAGACATACCAAGGTTATTCTGAATCAGAAATCTTTTGCCTAAATCCTCTATCGTCCGTCCCCTCTGACCTATATAATCACACAGAAAGCCATTGCAAGGAAAAGCAACCATAGTAACTAAATGCGGATTTTATTTGTATCAGCAGAAGTAGCCCCCATCGCGAAGGTGGGTGGATTAGGAGATGTCGTCGGTGCGTTACCCAAAGTACTCAGAAAGTTAGGTCATGATGTCCGTATTCTGATGCCTTACTATGGCTCTTTGCCTCAAAAAATAGATATTCCTACCGATCCCATCTGGTGGGGGTATGCCATGTTTAACGACTTTGCTGTTTATGAGACTGTCTTGCCAGATAGTGATGTGCCACTTTATTTATTTGGTCATCCTGCTTTCGATCCCAAGCGTATTTATGGTGGAGAAGATGAGCAATGGCGCTTTACTTTTTTTAGCAATGGCGCTGCGGAATTTTGCTGGAATTACTGGAAGCCAGAAATAGTTCATTGTCATGACTGGCACACAGGAATGCTTCCTGTTTGGTTAAATCAGTCACCTGATATTTCTACCGTTTATACAATTCATAATTTAGCCTATCAAGGTCCTTGGCGCTGGTATTTAGACAAGATTACCTGGTGTCCATGGTACATGAAAGGACATAATGTCATGGCTAGTGCCGTACAATTTGCTAATAAAGTTACGACTGTTTCTCCTACCTATGCTGAACAGATCAAAACCGTAGAATATGGTGAGAAGCTAGAAGGTTTATTGTCCTTTATCAGTGGGAAGACTTCGGGCATTCTCAATGGGATTGATGTTGATAGCTATAATCCTGCTACGGACAAAGCATTGAAAGAGACTTTTACCACAGAAACAATAGACAAAAGATCAATTAACAAAGCTGTACTACAAGCTGAATTAGGTCTTAATGTAGAGCCAAATGTATTTTTGATGAGCGTCGTATCGAGATTAGTAGATCAAAAAGGTATGGGTTTGCTATTGCAGATTATCGATCGCTTTATGGCATATAGCAATTCTCAACTAGTCGTTTTAGGAACAGGCGATCGCCAAATAGAAAAGCAGCTTTGGGAGTTAGCCGCCCGTTTCCCTGGCAGAATGTCAGTGCAATTACTTTATAGCGATGCGATCGCTCGCAGAATTTACGGCAGTTGTGATGTATTCTTGATGCCCTCAAAATTTGAACCCTGTGGGATCAGCCAAATGTTAGCCATGCGCTATGGTTGTATTCCTATTGTTAGAAAAACAGGCGGTTTAGTGGACACAGTAAGCCATCACGATCCGATGAATCAAGGAGGAACTGGCTACTGTTTTGACCGCTATGAACCATTGGATTTGTTTACCTGTATGGTTCGCGCTTCCGAAGGGTTTGTCTACAAAGACAGATGGCAAGAACTACAGCAAAGAGCCATGAGCCAAAACTTTAGCTGGCTCAACTCCGCTTTGGAATACATCAAAACCTATAAAGAAGCCTTAGGAAAACCAACTGATTTGACAGAAGAAGAAGAGAAAAAACTGAAAATGATTGCCTCATAATCTTTTGGAGACTTGAGACAATTATATTGTGAATTTGTGTTATTAAGTTGTGTTGTAAATTTTATATTGTAAGTAAAATTCACCAGTAGTCGAGAACAATCTAAGAAAGCAATTTACAGTATGTGGGTTGGCTGGTTAGCTGTTGAGCTTTATTGACAAACTCATTTTGTTCTACAGTTTTAGATAAATAAGCATCGGCACCAATCATATCTCCTAAGAAAAGATCTGCTTGAGTTGATTTAGTGGAGCAAATGATGACAGGTATAGAGCAGGTTGCTCTACTTTTTTTCAACTGAAGACAATACTCAAAACCACTTTTTCCATCCATCACCACATCTAAAACAATCAAATCTGGTTGAGATTTGCTCAATACTTGTTCTGCTTCTGCCACGCTACCTACTTTGTCCACTACAAAACCAGCACTTTGTAAATAAATACCAAAAACTTCTCGCATCATCAAGCTATCATCTACTACTAAAGCTTTATTCATTACAAATAACCTAAAAATTAGCTAATTATCTTCTTACTCTTTGATATTTCGATAATTCCCAGATCTTTAGTGCAAAAAGCGACGGTTAACAATTAGACACGGAAGTTATAGAAAGTACCAATTAAGATATTATTTGTACACAAATTTAACCCAGAATCTAAGCCTATAAATAGTCAGTAACAAAGAACAATTGAAAATAATATTTTATAAGCTTAGAGCTAATATCGTTCCGATAGAGAGACTAAAATTATTGTCAATAGATAGAATATTTTGCCTTAATACTTAACTAAAACACCTGGCTCTTTCTGAATAGGTAAAATGTCCAATGTATCTGTCTGAGAACAGTATTTAAGATCTGCTTCTCCATCTAATCGAAGTAGACGTTGTCCATGGCTACATTGACGGAATACATTAAGAAGATTGTCTTTCCATTGCTCATAAAGAGCGATCGCCCCAATTACCTCATCATTACCAAACAAGTCAATTAAAGAAGTATCACTTTGCTGCAAAATCGATTGAGCGATCGCTCCTGCACAGGCAGTATCCTCAACAGAATAGTCACCTTGCCAACCTGAACCCACCATCCACACTGTCTCTGGTTGAGTTGACAAAATATAGTTAACCGCAGCTTGCCGATTTATCTGAGCAGCAGTAATCACCTTGGGAGATTTTGCCACTCTTTGTAAAGCCCGAGTTCCATTAGTTGTAGTTAAAAATAGTCGCTTATCTTTAACAACTTTGGGAGTACAAGCAAGAGGAGAATTCCCTAAATCAAAGCCTTCTACTGTCACACCACCTCGTTCTCCTGCCCGAAGACGCTTGTCTACTGGCCAAGATTCAGATTGACGCATCAATTCTTCTATGTTACTAAATGCTTGGACAGCTTCTGCTCCTGCATCAAGAGCGGTGGCAATTGTTGTGGTTGCCCGCAAAACGTCAATCACTACCGCACAATCTGGTAGATGGTCTGTGGGAACTCTCTCAGGAGTGTGGTAAATAAATAATTTCACGCTAGTACAACTAGTTGTAAGGATACAAGTCTATAAAAACTTCCGCAATTATACGTTATTTATCTTCCCTATATTTAATATTTGTTAGATATAGTATTTAATTACTAATCAATTAAGTCCCAGAGCAAAATCAAAATACTCATTTCTCAAGTCACCATCTTGCCTTCTCTCTCGGTCAATTTGCCAATAATATTTACTCTCAGAAGCTAGATTATGGAAAGCAGTGATTATCAGACAAAACATCAACATAGCTTGGTTTTTAGACAACAATTATCCAAAAATAAGTATATTCTTCTAATATTGGTGATCTTAACTGTTGTTATGCCCGATAGTGTTGCTCTTCCCGCTCAAGCAACTTTGGCTCAAGATGCGATCGCTCAGTCTCCTATTCTCAACAAGACTCAAAATATTATTTACGTTAACCCTAAACATGGAGATGATGCTCAGGTTGGCAAAAAATCATCGCCGCTTAAAACAATTACTCATGCTTTAGAAGTTGCGTCGGCGGGTAGTACGATTCAGTTAGCATCAGGAACTTACAGTGAAGAGACAGGAGAGAAGTTTCCTCTGATAATTGAAAACCAGATTACTCTCCAGGGTAGTCCTAAGAATCAAGGTTACACAACTATTATTCAAGGGGGGGACTACTTTACCAGCCCGACTGCTGCGGGACAAAATGTGACGATTGTGGCGGTCAAAGATGCAGTTTCTATTACAGGAGTGACTGTAACTAATCAGCACTCTCGGGGACATGGTTTATGGATTGAATCGGCTAATCCAGAGATAGTTAACAATACTTTTACTCGAAATGGCAATACGGGGGTTTCCGTGAATGGGAATAGTTCCCCTCGCATTGAAGATAATTACTTTTACAATAATTCTGGCAATGGTTTATTAGTCTATGGCACTTCCAATCCTGAAGTAGTAAATAATACTTTTGAACAGACTGGATTTGGGGTCAGTATTGTCCAAGAAGCTGCGCCGATCCTAACCAATAATCTATTTGATGGAAATCGAATCGGGATTATCTTAGAAGGCGATTCCCAAGGAATTTTACGCCAAAACGAAATTATTAACTCTAGTGAATCAGGCTTAACGGCGATCGCGCGATCGCAGGTTGATTTGGGGACGGATAACGAACCTGGGAACAATATCTTTCGTAGCAATAAGAAACTAGATATTCAAAATGCCACTAGTAATCAGATCCCAGCCGTAGGGACAGAAATTACAGGAGAGATTGTCGGAGAAATTAACTTTGATCGAGGAACATTTATCGCTAATACTAAAGACAACACCTTCAAAGATTTACCCCCCTTACCCAGTCGGCGGAATGCAGATCTTTCTCCCCTCCCTCAACTAAATTTACCCGCACCGACAGAAACCCCATCTAATTTGCCCGCTCCTCCTCCAGTGCTAGCAAGCAATACGGGTAAAAAAGAATTAGTATTTACCCCCTCTTCTGACTACTCCACAATTGCCTCTAATCTTGAGCCAGTGCCTTTTCCTCCTGAAACAAAGAGTACAACTGTAAGTTCTCGCGCCAGCCTCGTTAAATACAAAGTACTAGTTGAAGCTTTGAATACAAACGAAGAAAAGGAAGTGCGATCGCTCTATCCCGAAGCTTTTAATACTATCTTCCAAGGAGAATCATGGTTACAGGTAGGAGCTTTTAGTGATTGGGATAAAGCCAAACAAGCCGAACAAACCTTAGTTAACTTGGGATTAGAAACCTATCTATTGGAGTAAACCCTGAGAAATAAATAGAGTTATATCTAGATAGATTTTTTAGCCTATCTTTTTTAATTGTCACTGATCGAGATCGCACTCGTTTTGGGTACTCTAGGTAACACTTGTGTCGAGGTATTCTGTGCCTGGTTGATATACCCTTATGTGCATTAAATGAAACTTCTATTATTAAAAACTTTATTACGGCGAAAAGCTTCAGACGATGGTTATGTCCTGCCGATAGTAATCGCTATTGGATTAGTAATGGTGCTCCTGGGTGCAGTTAATTTGACTAGTGCCAATGAAGAAAATTTGAACGCTATCACCAAAAATTCTCGTTCCGATGCCTTAGGAATTGCCGAAGTGGGCATTGCCAAATATCGAGAAATGTTAGATAGAAATAGAATACTGACTGTTTATAATCGAGATCAGTGGACTAGTAATAATGTCAATGGTGTTGATGTCGCCGCACAAACATGTGATGCGATTAGCGCAACTGCCAATGGCTGGGCAAGTAATGAAGCTCCTGGAACAGCTTTTAATGCGGCAAATTGGCGAGCAGTTACCCTAGACGAAACTGTTCTCCTTGTTGATCTTAATGATGATGGAGATATTACTGATAATGCCGCAGAGATAGGCTGGTTTAAAATTGTCGATTATGAATACGACATTGACGGTAATGTTGGCGATGTAGATGGAAACGGAATATTAGATGATACAGATGACAATGGTGTATTTAGTGTCGTCAGCGATGCTAATAAAGATGATGATCCCTTACCCGATCCCCCTGGTCCTTCAGTCACAGCCAATAGTATTACTGATGAAAATGATACAGATGATGATGGAATAAGTAATGCCAGAGGCATACTAAGGGTCAAAGCTCGGACTCCAGATGGCAGTGAGGCTCAAATTCAAGTAGAAATACCAATACGTATCAATGATTTGAATAATTTAGCACCTGTATTGTGGTTAGGGGTAAATGATACTTCTATTATGTCTGCTGGTACGTTAAATATTCCCAATGCCGATGACAATATAGTTCTAACTAATGCAGGAGCAGGAGCTACGGGGTGCAATACTCCTGTTACAGTAGCTACAAACACGAATGTTATTAATGATCCTCGCGGCATACCGCCAATCATAGACGATCCTGCTGGAGTAGGGGCTTCCCCTCCATTACCAGCAATACCAGCAATACCTAATGAAAATAAAAATAGTTTGGGTACTGGTACTATAAGCACCGCAGGAGGCTTACTTTTACCTCGTCCTCTAGCTACCCCAGATAATAGAACAGTTGATGGGGAACGTTTCTTATATGACCTCAATGGTTTGGATATAACTCAAGATATTGCAGGTCAAGGTGATTTAGAGATAGATGGTGTAGCGAAAGTTAGTTTATATGTTCGCAATAGTTTCGATATTACTAACGATGGTGGCACTCTTGAAATAGGTAATTTTAATACTGCGACCTCTAATATTTCATCTCATAATTTGGAAATTTACTGTCATAGTACTGTAAATGAGATAGATATTGATACGGGTTCGTCGGGAGATGTTACCAATATAGAAGCCTTAATTCATGCACCCAATTCTGTATTAAATGTAACTGGAGCTGGTGATTTAGTTATTAATGGAGCTTTGTGGGTCAACAACATAAATAATACTGGTACGGGAAGCATAACCATTCAAGGAGATCGAACAGACACCACGACTGGATCTGAATCATCCTATAAGTTTTATACAACTAGTGCGAATCGAACTCCTCGACCTTTAACTAGTAGTCCTACTAATTGGAAAACTGAGGAGGTTAATTAAATTCGTTATGAATAAAAATATAGAACGGCTAATTTACTGGAACATAAAAACGGCTAAAACAGAACAGGGTTTTATCACTATTGAAGTCATCGCTGCTCTAGTAGTCGGGTTCACCTTCTTCATGTTTTCCTTGCAAGCTTTTGTTTATTCCATAGGACTGAAAGTTCAAGCACAGGAGAAACAAAGAGCGAATGAGTTAATTCAAGAAGATATTGAAAGAATGAGTCAGTTAGGGAGTAATCCTGCCCTAGCAGGAGTCTGTAACCCAACGGGGGGCACACCTTATAACAATGGTTATGGTAGTGGATTATGGAACTCTTTAATAGCAGCAGTCCCGAATAATGATGCAGCGCTCACAAAAACCATAATTAATAAAATTCAAACAGATGGTTCCGTCGATACAGGTGGACAAACATTAGCTCTTCGGCGTTTTCATGTCAGCACCAATGCTGGAGCATCTGACGCTCCCCACAGAACCTTAAAAGTAGGATATCAAGTTTGGTATGGGAACAGCGCTACCAATACTTTCCTCACTAAAGATGGAGTAGTTCCTACTGCTACCGATAATGCGATCGCAGAAACTTATGTGGAGGTAATACCCGATGTGGCTTTGTCCTGTCCTTGACATACTCCTCTCGGTAAACCGAAGAGGATTCTAAGATACTGGCGCAGATAGCAAGCCACGCTTGTCTAACATCTGCTCTCCTACTGGAAAATGCCCTCACCAGTTGAATTACTCCAAACAACCAGAGCTAGTTTTCTTCCTTTGGGCTCCGTAGTGGTTAAATCCTGGACTTTACCCCTAGCGATTCTAAGTTCTAGCCAAACTACTCAGCTACATTCTCAGATGTTGCTCGAAGTTTTACCCAAAAGACTTGCTTTTAGAACCTCATACTTCAACTCTGTTAGAGAACTTAAAATGATTTTACAACAGTTAGAACCTCGAGTATATAAAGATTCTGTATCGAAAATGTATCGAGAAGTTGCCGTAAAATGGCTAGGCTTTAGACCCAATTATTCAGGGAAACAAGAAAAAGGTTTCACCTTAATTGAAATGCTAGCAGTAACTATAATAATTGGTATCGTCGCTGCGATCGCTGCTCCTAATTTACTTGGTTTACTTAACCGTAATCGACTTAATCAAGCGATCGCCGATGTCGAAGGGGCTTTGAAAGAGGCACAAAAAAGAGCCACTCGTGATGGGAAAAGCTGTCAAATTACGATAGCTCCTTCGGCTAACGACAATACTTCAAACAATGATAATGCCATAACTGGGACTTGTCTGTTCTCAACTAGAGGTTTCGCAGCCAACAATGTAGTTAAGATAAATACTAATCGAACTAATATTACTTTTTCAGGTAAGGGAAATATCGTAATTGATGACTCTGCTGGAAGCTCAGATCCAAGACCTGTCATTGTCGTTTACGGTACTAATGGTTTTGCTAATCTTAGAGGATGCGTGGTTATTGAAACTTCTTTCGGGGCAATTCGTACTGGGGAATATTCGGAAGTTCCACCTGCTGGATTACTTGCTTGGGATGATGACGATAAGTGCCAATCACTTTAGTGTTTAAAATTAACCATGTTTTGGCAAATTAAGAAGCGCGAAGTTGCGTTGTGGGGGTTCTCCCCGTTTTCCCGAAGGGATACCGCAAGCATAATCCCTAAAGGATTAGCTGAGTACATGCGGCTAAAGCCTTTGTTCGGACTTGCTACGCAAACGCGTCACAAACTTAGTAAGAAGAGCGATCGCGGGTTTACCCTGATAGAACTTGTGGTCGTTCTTATTATTGTTAGTATTATTGCGGGGATTGCTACTCCAAATCTGATCAGTTTGTATCGCCGCAATCAAGTTAATGCAGCTTTGTCTGAACTTTTAGGCGCAATTCGGGAAACTCAAAGACAAGCGATGCGGCAGGGAAGAATTTGTCGGCTAGATATTGACCCGAATAGTAATATTATGACTGCTACGCCTCCTGGCTGTTTAATGACTACGAGAACTATAGATACTGGTATAGATATTAGAACTAATTTACCTGGTGCAAATCCTAATATTTCTTTTTCTCATAAGGGAAGTACCACCAGAATGGGAACAATTGTTTTATCATCGGATTCAACTCCACATCAAAGATGTTTTGTGATCTCTTTGGGTTTAGGAATTATGCGAACTGGACATTATCAGCGAAGTTCAACTGACTCAGTATCTGCAAGTGATTGTCAATCTCAATAATTTTTATTTGCAGAATACTCAATCTATTCCTCTTTTCTTTGGTTTACGAACTCAGCAAGATCAAGTATCATCCATAATCAACAACGTGGTTGTGTAAGCTGAGAAGACCTTTGCATACTCCTCGTTCAATATTGGCTTGAGGAATAGTTAAGTGATTGCCGACAGATTTATTTCCAGATTTTGTGTTTCTTTAGGTCTAACTATCGCTATAGCTGCTTGTGGTAGTCCGACAGAGACTAGTAATGAACAAGATAGCAGCACGCTAAAATTGCTTTATTGGCAAGCACCGACAATTCTTAATCCTCATCTCTCCACAGGATTTAAAGATGCGGAAGCAAGTCGTATTTCTCTTGAACCCTTAGCCAGTTTTGATAATGAAGGTAACTTAATTCCTTTTTTGGCTGAGTCAATTCCCACTGTAGACAATGGAGGAGTTGCTGCGGATGGGAAATCTGTGGTCTGGAAACTCAAACAAGACGTTAAATGGTCTGATGGTGAACCTTTCACTGCCGAGGATGTTGTTTTTACCTATAATTTTCTCAGTAACCCTAAAGTCGGCGCAGTTTCTGCTGGTACTTATGAAGTAGTGTCCAGTGTTGAAGCAATTGATAAATATACAGTCAAAGTCAACTTTAAAGAGGTTAATCCTGCTTGGTCGTTGGTTTTCGTTGGCGGAGAGGGGATGATTCTCCCCCAGCATATTTATCAATCTTATAACGGAGAAAATGCTCGTTCAGCCCCAGCTAATCTTAAGCCTATTGGGACAGGAGCATATCGGGTAGTAGACTTTAGACCAGGAGATACAGTTATTTATGAGCCAAATCCCGAATTTCGTCAAGTAGAGCAGTTGGGTTTTGAGCGAGTTGAACTCAAAGGGGGTGGCGATGCTACCTCGGCAGCGAGAGCAGTGTTGCAGACAGGAGATGCCGACTTTGCCCACAATCTTCAGGTCGAAGCTCCTGTACTGGATAAATTAGCAGCAGCAGGACAAGGAAAAGTAGTTTCTAACTACGGTGCGCTGATGGAAAGGATTTTGATTAACTTTAGCGATCCCAATCAGGTGGCGCCTTCGGGAGAGCGGTCTAGTTTGGAGTTTCCTCATCCCTGGTTAAGCGATCGCACTGTACGTCAGGCTTTATCATTAGCAATTGATCGAGATACGATTGCGGAACAGTTATACGGTGTTACGGGCAAAGCTACTCCTAATTTTTTGGTAGCACCTCCTGAATATGCTTCTGCGAATACTAGCTATGAATTTAATCCAGAAAAAGCCCAAGAGTTATTAGAGCAAGCTGGCTGGAAAGATAGTAACGGCAATGGTACTCGCGACAAAAATGGGGTGGAAATGCAAATGGTATTTCAAACTTCAGTTAACCCTCTGCGTCAGAAAACTCAGGCAGTAGTTAAGCAAGGATTGCAGTCGATTGGGGTAGGAGTAGAGCTTAAAAGTATTGACCCTAGTGTCTACTTTTCTAGTGACTCTAGTAATAATGACACTGTAGAACATTTCTATGCCGATTTGCAGATGTACACGACAGGGAATACTAGCCCTGATCCTGCTGCCTACATGAATTTTATGACCTGCAATCAGATTCCCCAAAAGGCAAATAATTGGTCGGGAGATAATAATTCTCGCTATTGTAATCCTGAATATGATCGTCTCTGGCAAGCAGCAAGTCAAGAGTTAGATCCGCCACAACGTAACCAGTTATTTATGGAGATGAATGATCTTTTAGTTGAAGATACAGTAGCTATTCCTTTAGTGCATCGAGCCGACGTGATGGCTTTTGGGAACAGTATCACGGGCTATAAGCCAACTGCTTGGGATATGCGAACCTGGGATATTATGAACTGGCGGAGGGAGTAAGAAGTAAGAATTAAATTTACTCCAGATTCAATATTGTCATCTGTAGTTAAGATTTGCTGTCCGTATTTGAGATAAAGTAAGGCAAAAACTTAAATACTCTGCAATTTACCTGGAACTTCCATGTTTGCTCACTCTGACTCCACAAACCAAGATGGCGACTCTCCTCAGTCGATATTATTGAACTATGCCTATAATCATCCTGGTAGTATGCCTGGAACAATGGCGATCAACGATCAGGCTAACCCAACGGAGATTGTCTTAGTTGACTACAATCAGGATCATTATCATTATGCAACGGGCTTAACTCCAGAAGAATCCATTGCTCATCTCAATGCCGAGTCTGTATCTTGGGTGGATGTGGGGGGTTTAGGGGATAGGAGAACCCTAGAAAAAATTGCAGAGGTATTTAATTTACATCCTCTACTGCTGGAAAACATAGCTAATGTTCCTCAACGCCCGAAACTACAAGACTGTCAACATCAGTTGGTAATTATCACTCAAATGGTTAATTTTGAGGAGCAAGGCAGAGGAATCTGGTTAGAGCAAGTCAGTTTTATTTTAGGGGAAAACTATCTATTGACAGTGCAGGAAGAACCCCATAAAGATTGTTTTATGCCTATCCGCGATCGCCTTAGCAAAGGAAAAGGCATTATTCGACAAAAAAAAGCTGACTATTTAACTTACGCTCTCTGGGATAC
>CALLPS010000214.1 GCA_938015355.1 uncultured Pleurocapsa sp. | reverse complement strand
GATGACTTTAAGGTTGAATGTCCCACAGGTTCAGGTAACCTGATGAATCTCTGGGAAGTCTCTGAGGAAATTTCTTCTCGATTAACCAGTATTTTTCTTCAAGATCAGGATCATAAACGACCTTTATACGGCGGCACAGACAAATTTCAAGATCCTCACTGGCGGAATTTGGTTCTATTTTATGAATATTTTCATGGTGATAATGGTGCAGGAATGGGTGCAAGTCATCAAACAGGTTGGACGGGATTAGTAGCTAAATTAATTCAACAAAGCGGAGAATGTATTCAAAATCGGGCGTTGCTGGATTAAGGTATGATTTGGCTTTTTTGTCAGAAAACAGATTAGTAAAAAAGCTTAGAGCTTATGGCTTAGAGCTACGAGCAGACTACTTGTCGGTTTCACGTTGTCCCCTTGTGACTTGCACTAAAGTACTAACTTCGTGTCGCCCGAACATGGGGGGATACTTCAAATCAGCAACGCCTCTAAAGGTAATCACTGAGCCCTAAAGGATTAGCTTCGCGTCCGACATGAAGTTATATGGATTGAACCTGCAAAACACCAAGTTGGTCAGTGAGACCCCTGTTTAAAATTAAGGGGCTTTCTCTGACTTGGTGAATGTTTTTGCTTACCTTGCCATGATTAACTATTCAAAAAAATTAGATTTTTAGATTATACGAATTCTTATATTCCACATTTGTCTGCGCCACCTCTAATTGAGGTGTTGCCGCTTCTAAAATAAAAAAAAGCTAAGTTTCAAGGGGATATTGGGCAGACTACTACTAGAACAAAGCAAATAGTGGATAAAGCTAAAATCTTGGCATAAAGTGGTTAAGGTCTGTATTTTGATTCAAGTTTGTTAGTAAATAATAAACTAGCTAGATCACTCAACAAACCAAAGACCGAAATCAAGAAAAGCCATTATGGTTCAATTTAGATAATTTTTACAAAGCTCATTACCTAAAAAATTCATGTCTAATCGTTGGTGGGAGATCGTCGTAAAATGCGAGCCAGTTCTTGAAGAATCAGTTTTTTGGCGACTCGAAAAATTTGGATGTTCGGGGACGGCTACAGAAGTCAAAGTTTTGGATCAGGAGCAAAACCCTGAATCTGAAGTACAAGACAAGCAGATCTTGATCAAGACTTATATTCCAGAAATAGATACTCAATTACTAGATTTAGCTGCTTTATCCTTATGGTTGGAACAAGATGCCAAATTACTTGAGGTATCAGTACCAGAAGCTCAGTGGCAGTTAATCGATGAAGAAGATTGGGCAAGTAGCTGGAAAGATTACTGGAAGCCAATGGAAATTGGCGATCGCTTTTTGATCTATCCTGCTTGGGAAACTCCTACCGAAGAATCTGACAAACTACTATTACGCCTAGATCCTGGCGCTGCTTTTGGGACAGGAACCCATCCCACAACTCAGCTATGTCTCGAATCTTTAGAGATGCGACTGTCTGAAAACGCTGAAAACCAAACCTTGGCAGATATTGGCTGTGGCTCAGGGATTTTATCTTTGGGTTCAGTTTTACTTGGAGCCAAAAAAGTTTATGCAGTAGATACTGATGCTTTAGCCACTAAAACTTGTCGTAGTAACTGCCAACTTAACCAGGTTAATCGAGATAGCATCGTTGTCCGAGATGGAAGCATCGAAAAGCTAATAGAAGAAAAAGTGACTTTTGACGGCATTATCTGCAATATTCTGGCTGATATTATTGTGGAACTAATCCCTGAGTTTAATCAAATCACCCACCCAAAAAGTTGGGCTATTTTAAGCGGTATTTTACTGACTCAAGCGGATCAAATTGCTGACGTTGTTGAACATCAAGGATGGACTGTCGCCGCACTATGGAAGAGGAAAGACTGGTGTTGTTTTAATATTAGACGTTCAGAATACTAATCAGGCAAAGTTAGAATATCTACTCCATCTTGAGTTACGGCAATAGTATGCTCAAACTGAGCTGAAAGTTTGCCATCTTTGGTAATAGCTGTCCAGCCATCATCTAACATTACAGCTTCCCAAGTACCTTCGTTAATCATTGGCTCGATAGTAAAGACCATTCCTGGTTTGATTTTTCTTTTTTGTCTTGGATCATAGTAGTGAGGAATTTGTGGTGCAGTATGAAAAATATGGCTCACTCCATGTCCCACAAAATCTCTAACTACGGAGAAACCTTGTTTTTCCGCATATTCTTGGATTGCTGCACCAATCTCGTTAATTCTGGCACCTGGTCTAACTACGGCAATTCCTCTTCGTAGGCACTCTTCCGTAACTTCTACCAATTTCCTAACTTTTGGTTCAGGCTCTCCAACAAAAAAAGTTTTAGAAGTGTCTCCGTGATAACCATCTACAATTGGGGTCACGTCGATATTGATAATGTCCCCATTTTTCAGGATCTGTTTAGAGTTGGGAATTCCATGACAAATCACCTCATTAACGCTGGTGCAAAGAGAGCCAGTAAAAGGATTATTTTTTGGACCATATCCTAAAGGCGCACTGATTGCTCCTTGTTCTTGTGTCCATTTTTCCGCCGCATCATTAATTTCTAGAGTACTTACCCCAGGTTTGACCATTGGCTCAAGAAAATCAAGTAGTTTTGCTGCTAAAGCTCCTGCTCTACGCATTTTCTCAATTTCTCTACTTGAGAGGAGAGTAATTTGTTCAGTTCCCATATAAAGATTGTTTCTATGTTTAAATTCTTGCGATGTGTAATGTCTAGTCTATCAATTCTTGATCTTTAGAATTGTAAAGTAATCTCGGATTGTAGGTTTTGATGCTCAAAAAAAAAGACCTAGCAAAAAATCTAGGTCGTTTAAAGAATTTCAACTGGTCAAATCTCCGCTAATCATTAATTTTAGCTATCTTGAAACATTTCATCGAATTTTAGCTCTTCTTCCAACTCATTTTCCTGGACAGAATCTAATAAATCATTTAATTCTCCTAATGATTCATCAGACATTTTAGTTAACTCGTCTAATTTCTGATCAACAGAATCTAGAGAACTCAGTTCATCCAAGTCTTCCCCAGCATCTTCTAGCTGGAAATCAGACATTGCAGAATCAGAATTTGATTCATCGTCAACAAATATCTCCATCAAATCGTTAAACTCTGAATCAGTTGCAGATGCTTCTTCCAAGCTAAATTCTTCAGATTCTGATTTGGCAAGAGGCGTTTCCATCAAACTCAATTCCTCAGAATCGTTATCCAGTTCGGAAATGCTATCTAAACTAAATTCTTCAACTGATTCTGATTCACTAATCAATTCAGTGATAGGTTCTGATTCTGCT
>CALLPS010000213.1 GCA_938015355.1 uncultured Pleurocapsa sp. | reverse complement strand
GTAGGGGGCGCAGTAGGGGGCGCAGTAGGGGGCGCAGTAGGTGGAGTAGGCGCATCACCAAGTCGGTTAGCCTCTACATCCTCAGTAGGAGCAGTAGGACCACCAGTAAGAGAAGCTGGAGTAGCGATAAGGACATCTCCGACCGCGACTGCGTTTTCGTCTGGTGGTGCTATTGAGAATCCACCTTCAATACTGGGATTAGCTATCATTTTTTTCTCCTAAATATAAGTTAAGCTGCATTCATAATTTGAACTAGAGTTGCAAATTATTTGACTTTGGACAAAATTTCACCCAGAGGGATGCCGAAACGAGTTCGGCAGATCCAATCGAGGTGTTGATTTTTTATCTTCTGTGCTTATTTTTAATAGTTGTCAGCTAAATCAACTGATGCAGTTTCCTAAATCTAGACAAAATCCCCTGCGGTCAGGGTGGTAGTATCTACTCCTGTGAGGGTTGCTAGGGTTTCCGCTCCGAAAAGAATATCGTTACCAGTAAAGGACAAATCCGCAAAAGTTAGACCACCAGATAAACCGATCTCATCATTTCCATTCCCAAAGTCAGTAATTGTGTCTGTACCTTCTCCTGCTGCTAGCACGAAGGTATCGTTACTAATACCACCATTGAGCAAGTCGCCCAGATTTGTAGTTTAATGCCATTAATTGAACCAGTCCAAAGATAACTCAGACGATAAGGCTTGTTGGCTCACTTTCGTTCGCTTACACCATAAGAATCCTTCTGTTTCTAGTATCTGCTGTTCTAGAGCAGGTCGAGAGTGATATTGAATTTGACTAGCTTGTTACCCCTGGTTAATATTTTGAATATTACGCTGAATTTCTGACCATTGACGGGGAAAGCGCTCTTTAGTGTAAACCAGTAGGGCTTTATTAAGAAAAGCGATCGCCCGTTGTTTATTTTCTGCTGCATCACCTTTGACTCGATGACGATATGCTCCACCAAGATTGTTATTTAACATTGCCCAATTGTAGGGAAATTTCTCTAGAGTATGAATTGAAAGGGCATTTTCGTAATGGGAAATTGAACGTTCGATGTTACTATCTTTATCCCCATTAATGCGAGATTGAAATGCATTCCCCAAGTTATTTTGTAACATTGCCCAACGATTGGGGTTCTTTACTAGGGTAAAAATAGTTAAAGCTTGCTCTAAATGGTCAATTGCAGTTTCAATATTCTCTGCTTTATCTCCTACTAGACGATTAGGATAAATGTCTCCTAAATTATTATGGGTTGAAGCCCAGTCTTGGGGATGATCCTCTACAGTGTGGACAGATAAGGAGCGTTTATAGCAGAGAATCGCCTGCTCGATATTTTTCTCTTTGTCGCCATGTTCTCGATAAGAATAAGCAATCCCTATATTCCTCTGGGTATTGCCCCAAACATAAGGATATTTTTCCTTGGTGATTACTTCCAAAGCGAGTTGGTAGGTAGTAATTGCCTGTTCAATATTCTCTCGACGATTACCCAAAATGCGATCGCGATAAACATTACCCAAATTAGACTGAATCATCGCCCAATCCTTAGGAAAAGTTGTGGGCTGATAAACCTTTAATGCCGCTTGATAAGAAACAATTGCCAACTCAATATTATTGGACTTATCTCCTGCGGGGTAGACACTGATTAAGTTACCAAAATTAATTAAATCGTTGGCGACCGCTTTTCCTTGGGCTGGCTCAACGGAGATAATGGTTTCATTTGCCCAGTATTTGAGAATTTTGGTCGTGTTTTTATCGAATTTTGCTTGATTCTCCCGAATTAGAGCATATATTTGGGCAGGGGGTAGCCGATTGGATACCTGTTGCAGCAAGTTCATTAAAAACTCGAAATACTGCTTGCGTTGATTAGAAGAAGTATTGCTTTTTTCTAACTGTAATAACTTGCTTGCCAAATTAATTAACCGCTCGGCAGGAGTAATCTCTCCTGAACGTCGCAGCTTCTCCCCCACAGCCATGAGACAGCTAATCAAATCTTGATTGACTAACTCAGGATGAGCATTCAAAATGTTGATCTCTTGCTCTCGGGGATTGTTCAACAAAAGATCGATCAGTTTAAGGTAAGGACGTTCTAATTTGCTCATGAGTTATCGAGACTAATTAAGATCAGCTTTATCTTACAACCGTATAATATATCGAACTCTACTCCTAATATCTGTATCCTGTGACTGTAAATAAAAAATCATCTCCTTCCGTGGGTAGTATCGCTAAACTAGTGGCGATCGCTACTTTGGCAAGTAAACTGTTTGGTTTTGTCCGCGAGTTAGTAATGGCGGCAGCTTTTGGTATCGGCGCAGTGAGTAATGCTTATGCCTACGCCTATATTGTACCGAGTTTTTTCTTAGTCATGTTAGGGGGAATTAATGGTCCTTTTCATAGTTCCTTAGTTAGTGTCTTAGCTAAAAAAGATAAATCTGAAGCTGCACCAATTGTGGAAACCGTTACAACTATCGTGAGTATTATTTTACTAATCGTCACCGTGATCATTATGGTTTCGGCGAACACGATTATTGATTTATCAGGCTCAAAACTAGCTTTAGAAACCAAGGAATTAGCAGTACTACAATTACAGATTATGGCTCCCCTGGCATTATTAGCAGGGTTAATCGGCATTGGTTTCGGTACTTTAAGTGCTGCCGATAGTTATTTACTTCCCAGTATTAGTCCTTTACTATCCAGCGTTACTCTTACCCTTGGTGTGGCAATTATTCTAGTTCAATTTGGGGGACAATTAAATACCCCTGCATATTTTCAGACTGGGGCAATTGTCTTAGCTGGGGCAACCCTCGGCGGCGCAATATTACAGTGGATAGCTCAGTTGATCGTCCAGTGGCGAGCAGGAATGGGGACATTACGGCTACGGTTTAATTGGCGTATCCCTGGAGTAGTCGATGTGTTTAAGATTATGACCCCAGCGGTAATTTCTTCTGGCATGTCTACCGTCAATCTCACCATCGATTTACTCTTTGTCTCGGGTATTGCAGGGGCAGCAGCAGCAATCCGCAATGCTAACTTTATTATGTTGACTCCTTTGGGAATCATTTCTAACATAATTTTAGTTCCTTTTTTACCAGTGTTTTCCCGTTTAGCTGCTCCTGAAAACTGGCAAGAATTAAAAGTTAGAATTCGTCAGGGATTATTCCTGGGGGCATTAAGTCTATTACCTCTCACGGCAATATTCACTTCTTTGGCAGTGCCAATTGTTAAATTTGCCTTTGAGCGTGGTCAATTTTCCGCCGAAAATGCTCAGTTTGTCGCTTCGCTGCTGGTAGTCTACGGCTTTGGCATGGTTTTCTACATGGCGCGAGATGTCTTACTCCGAGTCTTCTATGCTTTAGGAGATGGCGCAACACCTTTTAAAATCAGCATTATCAATATTTTGTTGAATGCCATCTTAGATTACTTTCTGGTCAATTCTTTCGGTGCCCCTGGACTACTGATGGCGACTATTGGCGTAAATATTATTTCCCTGACATTATTTATTGGGATCTTGCACCGTCGTTTAAATGGCTTACCCCTATGGCAATGGAGTAAAGATATTGCGGGTCTATTTATGGCAACTGCGGTTGCAGGTTTCGCTAGTTATGGAGTCAGTCAAGGTTGGGAAAAAACGATGGGAAACAGTAATTTATTACTGCTCTTGATTGAATTAAGTGTTTCTAGTGGAATCGCCATCATTATTTTTGGCTTGATTGCCATGCAGCTAAAATTACCTGAATTAAACATGTTAACCAGTCGCATTAAAGAGAAGCTAGGTAGTTGATGCTCCCCCCCAAATTGATTCAGGGGATTCCTAAGAGATAGAGTTATCTTTTATTAATATTGATATTAATATTGAGGAAATGTCTCGTGAAATGAACGAAGAGACTCAGGATCTCGATCATCTAAATAGGCTGTTTCTCCGTAATTATTGGCTGCAAAATGAAGTTGCAAAAAAAGTCTGGGCTTCTTTCGAGGAGGATTACCTTTATGGAAACAAAAAGTGTCCTCCATAAATCCCAATCCTGCCTTACCAATTATGGTCAAAAATTGTTCGGAGGCATAAAGCCGACTCAACTCTTCTTTAGTTTGGATGCGGCTAACATAATTGAGCACATGTAAGATAGATTTTTTGAGATGACTACCT
>CALLPS010000212.1 GCA_938015355.1 uncultured Pleurocapsa sp. | reverse complement strand
CCAATTTAATTTTTTTCGCGCGGGCTGATTTTGGCGAAATTTTCGGAAACAGGGCTATTTATGGTTAATTTTGTCCCTATAATCTTCATTATAAGCGATCGCGAGAAATAATGCGATCGCCTTATTTTCCTACTTGAATCGACGCTTCAGCCACTCGATAATGAAATCTAGCACCGCATCAGCAGATTTTTCTACTGCCCAAGTTAGTAAAGTTGAGAAAATAAGTATTAGTATTTCTTCCATGAGTCTCTAGTTTAATTAGGACTCTTATAGAATGGGCTAATCCTTGTCTTAGCTAGGTTCCAGCTAAGTGTGACTTATGTTAAGTTATGCGTGACTTGAGATTATTTAGGAGATCAGATTTCGTAAAATAATCATATATTAGTTCCATTGAACTATGGCAAGGCGATCGCAGGTAAAGTCTCTTTTATGTTATAATATTTTACAAGCTAGAGATAAAACGCTACAATCCATAGCTAGAAAGCAATACAGAATTTAATTTTAAAAAATAATCACTGAAAAAAAACTTTTTTTTTGACAAGTGATCGCTTTTTGTGATTAACTGGAAAAATACTCTTCATAATGGTAATATTTGGAGCTATGCATATATGCACAGATTCTCATTATAAAAATAATTTTATCAAAAAGAAAAACACCTAGTCAAGACCCAATTTAATTTTTTTCGCGCGGGCTGATTTTGGCGAAATTTTCGGAAACAGGGCTATTTATGGTTAATTTTGTCCCTATAATCTTCATTATAAGCGATCGCGAGTAATAATGGGATTAGGCTAACGGATCGCCTTTGTGCTTCTGTAGAATCGCTACAATAATCATACATTAGTTGCATTGAACTATGGCACAGCGATCGCTTCAAGTACAAAAACAATATATTGAGCAGGTTAATAATGCTTTTATGGGCTTAGGAATGAGCCAAAAGGACTTTGCTGAAGCGAGATTACGACTAAGTAGATCGACAGTTTCTAATTTCCTACGGGGAAAGTCGATTAATAGAGAGAATTTTAGCAAAATTTGTCATGCCCTCAACCTTGATTGGGAAGAAATTACAGGTTTGAAAGAAGCAACTAAAACTAGTTCGGATAACGATCAAATTAATCAATCAGCAGTAAAACCATCTGTAGATATCAAAAGTTTAGTTACCCAACTACGTCAACAAGTGCATGGAGATATCGAAACTCGCTGTGGCACAATGCGGATCTTAGATATGAGTCAGCCTGTGGGTTTAGAAGATATCTATACTAAGGTTAATATTCTGGAGAAAATTAGCGGACGTAGACGGAAAGATATTGCTGACTTAATTAGTAATTGTGATCTAGAGAATTTCCACCGTTTCAACTTTGGGGCAGTTACCGAAAAAATATCGGGAAAAGATGCGGTTAGAAAATATAGAACCTTACTTATTTTAGGCAAGCCAGGGGCAGGAAAGACAACCTTTCTCAAGCATGTGGTCATTCAATGCGATCGAGGTTTATTTCAAGGGGCATTAGTCCCGTTTTTTATTACCCTTAAAAATTTCGCCGAAGCTGAAGATCAACCAGGGTTATTAACTTACCTGAGTCGGTATGTTGAAAATCAAGATCGGGAAGATATTATCAAGGTTTTAAGACAGGGAAAAGCTTTAATTTGTCTAGATGGGTTGGATGAAGTTCTAAAAAAAGATAGTAAACGGGTTATCAAAGAAATTGAAAGTCTAGTAAATAACTATCCTGATAATCAATACTTGATGACCTGTCGTATTGCAGCGAGGGAATATACTTTTGAGAAATTTACAGAAGTAGAAATTGCTGACTTTGATTGGTCACAAATTACGCTATTTTCTCGCAACTGGTTTAAAACTAAACCTGTTAAACCTGACACTTTTTTAAATCGTCTGGAAAAAGATAAACCGATTCAAGAATTAGCATCTAGTCCGTTATTACTGACATTACTTTGTTTAGCCTTTGAAGAATCTGGTGATTTTCCTGGTAATCGAGCGGGGTTATATAAAGAGGGGTTAGATGCCCTCTTAAAAAAATGGGATGCTAGACGAGGAATTCAACGAGATCAAGTTTATCAAAAACTTTGGGTTCAAAAGATCAGAGTTTGCAAGAATTTTTAGAGTGGTTAAATCAAAAAGCAACATCAGTAGAGATTAAATATACATCAGAAGATGCTAATGAAATTCAAGATAATTACGATTTTTATGTCAGTTTAGACAACTCCCTATCAAGAGTTATTTATCTTAATTTCGAGCTGAATTTTAACCTCTACCTCTACCTCAACCTCAACCGAAACCTCAACCGAAACCTCTACCTCTACCTCAACCTCTACCTCAACCGAAACCGAAACCTCTACCTCTACCTCAACCGAAACCTCGAACTAGCTAAAGAGTATGATTTGAAACTTTACCAAGCATTGTTAAAACTCCAAAAGCGTCTCCCCGAAGAAGAAAATACTAATGAAGCAGAATTTAAAACATGGTGGCAGGAGAATGGCAAAACTTGGTCAACAGATTATCGAAATACCATCATTAAACATCAAAATATTGGTCATGATTGGCAATTTAGTAAGCAGCAAAAAGCATTATTAGAGCAGTATTATCTTGCTAATCAACTATTAACCCAATGTCTGCATCAAGATTGTTATATCAGCCCAGAAGTGCGCCAAGAAATAGAAGAAACCCTACTATTACCACTCGCAGAAATTAAGAAATTCGACTGTTACCCACCGTACCACAAAGGCATAACATAAAACGACGAGAAAGGCTTTCCTAAATGATACCGTGACCCATATAGCCGCATCTGTTGCCTGACCGTTGCTCAAAACCCCTTCCAATTGGGCTTGTAGGACGCGGCTAATCCAAAGAGTGCTTACAGCTTATACTAAATCCGATTCATATAAGTTACTTTCACAAACAAGTAAAAACTTCTTTAAGTCCCCCAGAATTGGGGGATTTAGGGGGCGAGACAAGAGTAACCTCCACGGACAGGATTTAGTATTATATGCGAAGCGGTATCCGTGATAGACAGCTTATAGCTTATAGCTTATAGCTTGTAGCTTCGCTCCTTCATTTCTTAGCAAATCTCAGACAAAAGACAGTTTGCTTATTTTCACTTCTAACATCAACCGTAGCTCCGAGCATTGTTGCTAATTTTTTAACTAAAGTTAGTCCTAAACCCGTCCCTCCATACTTCC
>CALLPS010000211.1 GCA_938015355.1 uncultured Pleurocapsa sp. | reverse complement strand
AGATTGTAACTAGATGCTTGCTTGCGAAACATTTCAGCATAAAGACCATGGTGAGTCATTAATTCTGGGTGAGAGCCAACCTCAACGATACGGTGATTTTCTAAGACCACAATGCGATCTGCTAACTGCACTGTAGAGAAGCGATGACTGACAAAAAAGGTCATTTTACCTGCGGTTAATGCTCGAAACTTCTCAAATAATTCATATTCGGCGATCGCATCTAGGGCAGCAGTAGGCTCATCTAAAATTAAGATCGGGGCATCGGTCATAAATGCTCTTGCCATGCCGATTTTTTGCCATTGTCCTCCCGAAAGATCAACTCCTCCTTTAAACATTTTGCCGAGACGAGTTTGATAACCTTTGGCTAAAGTATCCACCACTCGATCTGCACCTGAATCAATAGCTGCTTGCTTAATTATTTGCTGGTTTTCTCTTTGGGCTAAGTTACCAAAACCGATATTGTCTTGGACAGTAAGTTGATAACGGGCAAAATCTTGGTTTAAGACACCGATGTTGGTATGTAACTCCGATAATTTAATATCAGTTAAGGGGATATCATCGATAGTAATTACCCCAGAATCGACATCATATAATCTGGTTAGTAACTTGAGCAGAGTTGTTTTTCCTGCGCCATTTAGTCCCACGAGGGCAATACTTTCTCCTGGCTTGATATCCAAATTAAGATTATGCAGGGTGGGATGAGTTGCCCCAGGATAGGTAAAGCTAACATTCTGAATTGATAATCCCTGTTTGATCGGGTGAGGAAAATGCTGGGGACGAGAAGCGTTGATTACTTGGGGCTTAAGATTTAAAAAGTCGAAGTATTGAGAGACATAAAGATTTGATTCGTAAATTATGGCAATATTTTCGAGAATAGCTGGTAATAACTGCTGGGATTGACTAAATGCTCCCGTATACATGGTAAAGTCCCCCACAGAAATGTTGCCCGCAATAGTTTTAATCAAAGTCCAACCATATGCTAGATAAAAGCCACTATTTACGAGAATTCCTGATAAACCGCGCATTCTGGCGTATTCACTGGCGATCGCCTCTGACTTACGATTGAAATCAGTCCGAATCTCCTGCCATTGTCCTAAAAGATGCTGACCCAGATTAAATAGTCGTACTTCCTTAGCAAATTCAGGATTAGTTAGTACTTGCTGAATATAGTTAGACAAGCGTCCACTTTCAGTTTCCTTACGAGTCATCCAAAATCTTCTACCAGAGTAAATAATACTCGTCCAAAATGAAGGCAGGGAAGTAAATAAGAGTAAGGGAATAATCGCCACATTAAACTTTAACAATAAGCTGAGTAAGCTAATGAGAGTAACTCCCTGACCAAATAAACTAGTCAGAGTTTGAATTACTCTTACTGGATGATTACTACCACTATTTTGGGCACGGGCTAGGGTATCGTAAAATTCAGCCGATTCAAAATGTGCCAGATCTAACTGGGCAGACTTTTCGAGTAAGACGTAGTTGGTATGAAGATTTAAGCGGTCATTAAATATCTGTCCGATGTATAGACTAGCCTGATTGAAAACTACCCCCAGCAAGTTCACTCCAAACCTCATTGCTACTAACAGAATTAAAGGTTGCCAGACAAAATTAGCGTTGCCCCAATTAGCAATTACCAAATCAATAATTGCTTTATTAATGACTAACATCAAAGCTGGTATTAAAGACTGTAATCCTTTAATAGCTAGAGATAAGCATAAATAAAGGGGAGTCGCTTGCCACACCAGACGTAGCAGTAATGGAATATTGACCAGAATGTCTTGGAATCGTTTTCTAGAAGTTGCCAATTGATTTAGCTCATTTCAGGCAAGGATTAATATTTATTAGATGTGAGCAGTTTGTTGTTTTAAATAAATACTATTGATACTTTAAGAGTGTCAGAACAAAATAAAAATAGTACTATGTAAAATTAGCCATAGATGAATGAAATATCTATTTAAAATGTTCAACTATAAAATAGTATAAAGTATTTATTATTCTAGATGGCTATATTTTTATAACTATTTAGTGAGAAATAAAACCTGTCGCTAACAAAGGTAATAAAATCAGAATTGAGATAATTAAAACTACTGTTCCTGCATCAATATTAAGTGTATTTTTTTGAGGTTCTTTCATGATAGATATTCAATCTGTAGAATATAGTTTAATAAAATTATATCTTACTCTTTAATACTTCCTAGTAAAGCGATCGCATTCGTGAAGATTATGTTTTATATTTAAACTCTTAATTAAATAATTAAATACTATTTTCTGATTCATGAAGTTAAACTTTTTAATATCTCTTGAAACATTTTTACTATAATTTTTGGATCATTATCCCGAGTGAATATATTATAGTTAGGAGCTGAATTTATTTCAATCAACCAATATTTTTGATTATTGTCTACAGCGATATCAAAACCTCCATAATTTACTGGTAATTCTTGGAAAATTGGCTGCACAAAGTTTTCTATTCCAGAGATAATATGGGCATTAGTTATCTGTCGTGCTTTTGCTCCTTCCCAGTGAAGAGGACTTAAGTTGCCAGTATATGTAGCATGAAATTTATCTTTTTCATATAGAAGAAGCAGTTTTTGATTGAAAAATACTGCTCTATATTCGTGAGCAATTTTGATATATTCTTGAGCAATAGCAACATAGTCATAATCTTTGCTTTTGATGTCAAAGATCTTATTAAGATAGCTTGCTATTTCTGATTTTTTTTTACATAAAAATACATTTTTTCCAGCCGCTCCACGATTTCTTTTGATAATTATTGGTAACTTAAATTCGTCAAGTATTTTCTTCTCAATAGCGGCAACAGTTTTATATTCTAAATATTGTTGATATTTTTCGTCACAAAATGGTGAAAGAAAACCAATTGTTTTTGGCATATCGATTACATTTTTCAACAATTCATAAGAATATTCTTTATCTTTTAAAATCTCTGTTATGGGCTTACTATTAAAAGGTGTATTATAGTTTACAAAGTAATAATATTTTTGGTTTATCTGGATTCTGACTAGATTTTGGTAGCGATGTAGAATTTCATAACTAATATTTAACTGCTGACATGCTTCAAGTAATATTTTAATATTGTTCAGCATTATTCTACTGTTGTTTAGATCATTTTTGGATTATGATATAGCAATAATAAGCAATTTTATTGGACTTTGGACAAAATTTTAGAATTCTACAAAACGATTGCAACTAACTCGATGAGTACAGGCTTGTTTCCAAACCTCAACGCCTATTAAACTAATGCTTTATTAGATTCAGATAGATCGACTTGTTCAACTTCTTCATTCAAAGAATCAATTACCCCTAACATTTCCCTTTCAAAACTAACCTGCGCTCGATTAGTTTTAGCCCCAAAATAGAATTTACTGTCTTCTTCTAATGCCCAAATTTGGGAATGAGAAAAGTAGCTCATGACTACACCAATCATCAGTAGAGCAAAACCTGTATAAACGATGGGGACACCAGGATCGGCTTTGATTTGCAAGCCTGTGCTGCCGATGATATCAATTAGTTTGATGTTAATACCATCAATTGGGACACTTTGACCAATACGGATGGCACTAGTTAAATCTCCTTGTTGATCATAAATTAAGGCTGTTCCCTGCATGTCTTTAATCAACATCGACACTCCTGTACTCATGTCGGGTTTGGTGGGAATCCAAGTACCCCAAATATTTCCTGCGCCAATAGTATCTAACTTCGCTACGGGCAGCTGAAAGATGGGACTGTTATTGAGTTGTACTTGGGCTGCCGCAATTCCCCAGTTGGTTTGGTAGAGAGTAACGCCATCGTATCTCAGAGGTTTATTGACATGAATTGTCTCTCGCGTTAATTCTTCGCCATCATCCCTGATTACAGAAAGATCGGAATAAAATTGATCGATATCCCCCCCTTCGGTATAGTCAATCCAGAAACGATTGACTTTAACAGACCAATCATCGGGAATCTGATTCATCCCAAAAGGTCCTAATTCGATGATATTTTGAATTTTAAAAATATTGCCGCTAGCAATCATTTCCTGGGCAAAAAAACCTGTAAAAATACCCCACATTCCTCCTGCAAGGACAATCAACATGCCAATATGGACGATGATCGGTCCAATTCGCCCAATAATACCTTTACGAGCATACAAAGCATGATCCTGTTGCCATACCTGATAGTTTTGCTGCTTCAATAGGGGAATTAAATTCTCAATTGAACCCTGCTCTAAATCGGCACTAAGAGCTAATTTCTCAAACTGCTTGGGCTTCTTATAATACTTCCATTTACGGGCAGCTTTCAGGGCGGGTAATTGACGGGTGAAGGTACAGGCAGTCAAGCTAGCACCAAAGATAATTAATAAGGAAAGATACCACCAGGTACTATAAACATGATTTAAACCCACGGCTAAAATAACTTTCCAAGTTAAAAAGCCATATAAAGCAGGGGATTCAGGATAGTTTTGTTGATAGAAAGAGAGAGAGTCTGCTTGCTCAATTACTGTTCCTGCAATACTGACCACAGCGATCGCCAGTAGTAATATAATAGCTAATTTTAAGTTGGCAATGATACCAACAAAACGACGAAATATTGATTTAGGTTTTAAAAGAGAATTCATTTGCGATCGCAGTTTAGTCAGAAACCTAGATTTAAGATTACTTCTTAATCATAATGGCGATTGGCTTTTCTTCCCTTGAAAGTTCTTCTGGTATAAAACTTGTCTGAAACTCAATCAAAACCTTCTATCAAGTTAATGGGGAAGGTGAGATTAGCGATCGCTAATATAGATATTTGATGTTAATCACTAGTACTCAACTTATGTCCCTCTATTATTATTTCATGTTCTCTCAGACACCTTAACCAACCATGAAGACGACGGATCGCATCTCTATTTTCTAGCAACCCTGACTTTTGTTCTTTTTTGGTCAAACGTACAAACTTTTTATAACTGGGATAGTCAGGAGCAACTAGGGCATCTTTTTGATGCAGAATTAGGGGGTTTGTTTCGTCAGAAATATCGTGATAGGTGACGGATAAATTATGCAGATCTACTTCCATCGTTGCCTTTAGAGCAGGATGAGCTTTAGTATCAAACTCTGGATAAACCAAATAGGTAATTTTGGGCTTATTGTAGTAAAGTTTAACGATATTAGCATTCTCCAGGCGGTAGAAATTACGACTAGCACAGCCTTCATATAGTCTCAGCAGAGGGGGCAGCTTTTCTAAGGCGCTAACATGAACTGCGATCGCATTATTCAATTGTTTCCCAATCTCACTCCTCTGACAAAGATTAGCAATCTTATTCATATCTCCCACATTGATCAAGAGAAGATCGGCGATGGTACAGGCTTGTTTATAACTACCAAATAGAGCTTTAACATCCGCTTTGATTTCAGGAGCTAACTTTCTAATTGTGGGACGACCGCTAAACTTCCCTAAAGCCAAGTAAACCAAGAGATCCTGACGACGTTTTTCGGAGATCGCATCCCATTCCTGGCGATCTGTAGCCTGCAATACCAGCTTAAAAGCTCGTTGGAAACTTCTAAATTCGGCCTTAATCGCTGATTCAGACTCTAATTCTCCTTTGACTGGTAAACGTCCCCTCTTCGTATAAAAATCCATGAGAGGAGCTAACAATTCCTGATAGTCTTCAAAATTCCTGACCTTAGCTTGGATTCGTGGCGTACTGAGACGGGAATATAGACGAGAGGCACGGAAGTATTCCGCTTCTGCTTCATGACGGAACACAAAATAGATACCTAAACCTGCGGGAATAGATTCTACTTCTAACACCTGGTCAATATAGAGTTTCAGTTCTTCCTGTTCATAATATTTCTGAAAAGTATTGCGGTTAGTGACAATCCCATCACCATAAGCTACCAAGCCACGACGGCGATCGTCAACTAGTACCTGTGCCGAGATAATTAGTGTTTTCTGCGTCAATTCCCAGGCTTTAATTAGAGCTTGTCTTCTTTCTGCTATATCCTCAATAACGTTGATAATGTAGCCCAGATTGACGATATCCGCTGACCCAAGTTCAGTATTCGGACGATAATAAGGGTCCCAACCAGAGCCAGAATAACCAAGATTGTCAATCTGTCTGATGTCTTCTCCGTAACCACAGCCATAATCAAAAAAAGTGGTTTTGCTGTTAAATAAACCAGCTTCTACCGCAATTCTGACAGGACGGGATAATTCAGTGCGTTTTAACGCCGCCTTATGTCTTTCAATTAAAATAGTTTTCTGTCCTGCTAGGGGAGAGTCTATCGGGCAAGCAAGATGATGACCTACCAATGAGATTCCCTGCTGCAACAATAAACGAGTCCACTCTTGCAAAGTGCCAATATGACGAGAATTATCTAATAAGCCCAAAGCCACTTCTTCTTGGGTTAATTCGGCAAAAGTATCATATAAGGGATAATCTTCGCTGACAAAGGTTTCTTTGCGGTGTAAAATCGGCGGATTATGGGAATTGTGATATTGTCTAACAGAAACTTGAGCCGTAGTTAAATCGACGATAATACTTTGATGCAGTTGAGGATGAGGATCTCGATCAAAATCAGGATAGTACAAATAGGAAATTTTAGGTCGATCAGTACCCAGCTTAACAATAGTAGCGCGGTCGAGATTATCGACTAATTTCCTCGCCTGATATTCATAGTCTCTCAGAATAGAATCGAGATTAGAAAGAGCATCGCTATGGACATACAAAGCATTAGGTAAATGTTTACCTACCGTACTTTTTTTACAGCTAGAGACAATTGCGGAAAATTTTTCAAGAGTTACCATCGTTCAGTGTCAGTCAATAATAATTGGCGATCAATAAATTGGTGCTAACCCCGCAAGCATTCCCTTACGTCTTTAGACAACGCGGGGTCTCGCGTCTTTTCTAACCCTAATAGTCTTAAGCTGATAGCTATATTTCAAAAATGAAACTTTACCATATCGGTTTTAGCCAGTCAGATTTGGGTTCAAATCCCCACCAAACAGTAATACTATCTGGAGAGCCAGAGCGATCGCAATATATCGCCCAAACTTATTTGCAGAATGTCAAACTTTTGTCAGAATACCTCGGACTTAATAGGTATTTAGGCAATTTGCCTAACGGTAAACCTATCTTAGTTGGTACTAGTGGAATGGGGGCATCTTCTTTAAGTATCGTAGTAAATTAATTGGTATAAACGAGAATGAAACAGTTTATGCGGATCGGAACATGGCGATTCAAACTGTCTCTGGGGCATAAATTCAAATGATAATTTTCAAAAATAGACCTACAAAAATAGACCTGCAAAAATAAAAATGTCAATTCAAAAAAACTGATTGCTATCTTTTGCTTTGAGATTCTGCATTAGGGATATCAATGGCGGTGCGAGTGGATAGTTTTTTAAGCTGGGAATTGTCTCCTAAATAACGTTTTGCCAGCACCTCAATCTCCACCTTTAATCCTGGTTGTAGATATTCTTGCGGAATCGGCAATTGCCCTAATTTCAAAGTAAATAAATTACCATCTTGAGCGATCGCTTCTGGGGGAATGACCCCTTCATATTTGGTTTTGTAGTCTGTATCCCTCCCTAAACCTAAAAATCCCTTATCCTCTGCTGGTTCTCCGACACGATACTTAATCGAAAAATCAGTAGCAACTAAATTAGATTTTTCTGCTTGATCTAGTACATCTAGCTTTAAGCCTAAACCGTGACCATGGAGACTATCAATCTTTAAGTCAGCTACATTTTTAGTACGAACCGCATTAAACACAAACAATTCAGTCAGATTATCTCGTTTAACCTTTTGGGTTTCTAACCATAAATCATCGGGTAACAGAATATTGGCATCATCTTTTCCTTTAAGACTCAAGGTGATTTGTTGGTCATGAAAATCTGATAATGGCTGGGGGGCATCCCAAACGACCAAGACTGAATGCTCATGGCGGGCAACCAATTCTTTATATTTATCAGCAATAATTGAACCAGGTGCAAATAAATCAGCCGCATTATCTTTATTGCGCCAGATATTTCTCGATAGAGTAAACCCCCTTCCCTTTAATTCGCTAATGGGAGCTGTAACTTCAGGGAAGTCTGGAGACAAAGATTTATCTAAATTAATTAGGGTAAGAGTTCCTTTTTGCCCGTCTCTACCTTTCCTGCCAATACGCCCCTTTCTTCCAGAGTAACCATCGGCACACTGAAACTCTTCAGTTGTACAGCTATAATTAGAACTTCCTGGTTCCCCAAAGCAAGTTTCTTCATTCCAATATGGGCGATCGCATTCACAACCAGTTCCCCCTACTCCTGATTGACCTGGGGCACCGCCCTCTCCGCCAGCAGCAATAACAGAAATCTGCTTCAAATGTTCTTTGTTGGTAGTATACACAGTTAAAGAGCCACCATTTCCGCCAACTCCACCATCTCCACCATCTCCACCATTACCCCCATCCGCACCACGCAAATTCTTGCCCAAAGACTCTGTCGGCTGTTCACAGATCGCGTTCTCACCTTTTCGTCCTTGTCCTCCCGCATCACCATGTCCTCCTGTTAAATCTAGAGTCATTGATGTGCCATCAGCAAACACCGTCAAGTTATCACTATTGCGTCCATTATTACCGTTGAGTCCTGAATCGCCACGCTCTCCATTTTGTCCCAAAGATTTGCTATCAGCAGCTAATACTGAAGAACAAAGCAACGATTGAGAAGTTGACGTTGAGGTCACAAATTGCGGCAGGGCTAAAACCATTATAAATAATGGCAGTTTAGTTAAAAAACGTACTTGCATAGTCGGAAAAAAATCATTTTGATCGCATTTTGGTTACATTTGTTTTTCGTGTATCGCATACTTTTATATATTTGTCATTATTTTCTCGTTTTTTTAGATAAAACTTAATCTAGATCTATAATCTAGTTACAAAGATCCCATTCCCACTAACAACTCTTTTTGGGCGGTAAATGCCAGTTCACAGATTGATTTTTGCCAGTCAGGGCGATCGCAATAGAAGGCATCTAACATATTTTGTTTAATAGTTTGGACTTGTTCACTATTTACATTTCCGTAAGCATGTAGCCAATGATCGCCACGGAGGGCATGGAAAATTTCGGTTTCGGGGATAGTGCCAAATTCATAAGCAGCAGTAATACAGATTGATTGAGTTAATTTATGCTGCAAGGCTTCAATTAAAGTTCCTTGAGGGGAATAGGCGGCAACGGATTTCGCTGAACCAGAAATGACTAATTTGTCTCCCCAAATTTCTGAAGCCAACTGTTTATTTTCTGTCGAATTATGCTCAACCGCCATTAATTGTCCTGTGGCATATTGTCCTAAACCTGTATGGTAATCCAGCAAACCAACTGCTTTTTTATTTAATAAATATTGATTAATAATTTGATAAAAGATGCGATTAGACCAAGTAGCAACTTCCCCACCATAAAAAGGCGCATACCAATAGTGATATTGTCCTTTAGCTAAAGCTGCTATTCTAGATGGTTCGTTATAGATATATTCAGTAATCTGCTCTAAAGTTTGAACTTGAGTTTCCTCTGTCCATTCCTGGGGAACAATCACATCAGCTAAATCATCATAAAAAGAGTTTCTGGGTAATGGTTGTTGGAAATCAAGAAAATTACGATTAAGATCGACTCCATCCTCGTTTACTCGCCTTAAATGACTCATCCCGTAAGGATTTAAACCATGAATCATGGCGATCGCAATATCTGAATCTACCGAATTATGCCATCCTGTTTTAATTGAACCGACTTGAATTCCCGAACCACAATACCCTTCTACTCCATGGGTTCCCGAGATTAAAACTAATACCTTTTCCGCAGTAAGATCACCAAACCAAGCTAAATCCAAATACAGTTTTTCTCCTGCAATTCCTCTTAGGGGATGCTGCCACGATCTGATAAAAGTAGCTTGCTCCGAAGCAGCAGCCAAGAAATTATGACGCGCCCGAGAATATTTTGAATTGGAACTTACAAAATTATTATCTTGTTGCATAGTTACTATAGCCGTACAAAGTTAGATTAGGACAAAGTTTAGCTATCTGCTCGTAAGGATAAAGGATAAAGGATAAAGGATAAAGGATAAAGGATAAAGGATAAAGGATAAA
>CALLPS010000210.1 GCA_938015355.1 uncultured Pleurocapsa sp. | reverse complement strand
TTATGTTCTGCTCTAGCGGCAATGCGCTATGGTGAAACCAGAATTGCCATCGATGCCCCCATTTCTGCTGAAGTTAAAGATGGCTTGATTAACGCGATGAAGTGTCTAATTGATTGGCATGGAGGAGATCGCCGAGTCATTCCCATTGAAGCGCCCATTGAAACAGAAGTTTTATTCTCTCACAAGTCACCCCGTGCAGGAGCATTATTTTCTGGAGGGATTGATGCCCTAGCTATGGTGCGGGATAATCAACTCAATTTTGCTCCCGATCATCCCCGTCGTATCCAAGACGGAATTCTAGTTTACGGCGTATTAGAGGGGGAAAACGAACAAGATCCGAGTTTCCAAAATGTGGTTAAAGCTGTCAATACTATGGCAGAAGATGCTGGACTCAATCTGATTCAAGTTTATACCAATGCCTATGCTCATTTTCGGGATTTAGACGACGATTTTAGCTTTTGGCGATTTGAATATCATGGTTCATTCTTAGCAGGGATCTCTCATGCTTTTGCTCCCAGACTAAGCGTGGCTTCTATTGCTTCAACTTATGATTTTGCTAATCTAGAGCCTTGGGGTTCTCATCCTTTGCTAGACCCCTTATATAGCACGACTAATCTACAGGTGCGTCATGAAAATGCCGCCTTATCTCGCCTAGAAAAAACTAAATTAGTTGGAGAATGGGATATTGCCCTAAAGCAGCTTCGAGTATGCAATGAAAAGGCTAGCTATCAAGCAGGTAACTATAACTGTGGCAACTGTGAAAAGTGCGTTAGAACTATGACTGCATTTCTATCTTTAGGAATGCTAGAGCAAATTGATACTTTTAAAGATAAAAACGTTACTAAAGAAAAACTTATTAATACTTGTTATCTTAGCGATTCCTATGAAGTTAATTGTTATCGAGAGTTAATTGAACCTCTAGAAAGTATTGGTCGTGATGATTTGGTAGAAGCTATTGAACAAATCATTAACCGTTACTATGAACGAGATTTAAAAGGAGTGATTAAACGTTTAGATCGAAGTTTGTTTGACGGTAACTTGTTGAGTTTAGGTAAGAAGCTCAAATCATCGTCTTCCAAATAAATAGGCTGGCATAGCTATGGGAGTTGTTTCACTGTTCATGGTTGAGATCTCCTATGAAAAAACGTAAAAGCCAACTATAGTGGTTGCTTTAGCTGATTTTGGCTTTGATAATTGTTTAAGTCTCGTTAGGAGAGCTTACAGCTTTTTGAAAAAACAAGCTTTTAGGCTGTTTGAGAAACATTTACCAGTTTTTCTCGTCAAAACTATTGAAGCAGGAGCCAAATATGAGACATATTTCGACATATTTCTAAGTCAATGCCCTCATAGTATTTAAAATTATTAATCTTGCAGTGTTTCCACAACTAACAACATTGTCCCTAAAATCTATGAATTTAAGCAACCATTTGAATTTTAAAGCCTTGGTTTCTCTCGTTACTCTTCCAGGTGCGATCGCCTTAATGGCTTATCCTGCTAGGGTAAACGCTTTTTCTATTGATGATTTAAATCTCAATAATCTTCAACAGTTGCGACAAGTTTTGAGTCAAAATAGTGAACCTCCAGAGGTAATTATTAACGCGCCGAATAGCCCTGGATCTGTTCCCTCTCCTCCTAGCACCACGAGTCAAAATACAGATACTAGATTTGCCTGTGAACTAGTTAATGGTGAATACACCGTCATGTATTATCCCGAAAGCCAACCTGATCAAGGCAACCCTTGGGCAATTCCCAGTGAGTTAGGCGGCGGTTGGACTCCCCAGAAACGTTGTGATGCGATTACTTCCCGTTTTGAATCTTATCGCCAAGACGGATTACTAGAGTTAACCACTAGTGTCGAAAATGGCTACGATACAATCTGTGTCACTACTCAACTAGATCCTACTGATTGCCGTATTGTTTTGACTGTTCCCCCTGGACAAGATCCACAATTAACTCGTGATCTGATTTTTGATAATTTGTTAGTAGCAGACGATGGCGGCTCCACTCAGGGGGTATATACTTTTGGGGATAATCAATCGGGAAGTGATCTTATCGGGGAAATCGGTAACGTAATCAACGGTGGTGGCAATAGTAAGAAGGGAAATGCTACCCGTAAATCTCCAGCAAATATTGACCTCAGACCATTCTTAGATCCTGCGGATGGTGGTACAGGACAACAACTTAAAGGTAGCACTTCTACTTCCCCAAGACCTAGTAATCCTAGCAACTCTGAACGTAAGCCCGCCTTGTTTAAGTAATCAAGGAACTTTGTTTCAGCTATAGGCTATAAGCTTTAATGGCGTTGGTGATTTTGTACATAACATACAAAACGCTTATGTTCGTAGCTTTAAGCTTTAAGCTTTTTAAATTTAGTTGAATAAAGGGGCTTCGCCCCAGCTATAGACTATAAGCTTCAATCAAGTGGGGTTTTCCACCCCTACTGATTTCATTGCAACTATATGCACTTGAAATAGTGATTTTGCGAAAAACTTTAAGAACATTTGTACTGGCAAAATTTTTAAAAATCAGGTATTGACTCAGCGATCACCGTTATGCTAAAATTATTTTCATAATGGGAGTGGCTGTGCTTATCGACGAGTTTTTATATTTCTATTATGAAGAGTATTTTTTTATTAAATCAAAAAATGCGATTACTTGTCAAGAAAATCGTCGTTTTTTTTGTGATATTTTAAAAAATTAAATTCTGTATTCGTTTCTAGGCAAGGATTGTAGCTATTTGTTCTTTGCTTTATAAAATATTGTATCATAAATAGCGCGATCGCCCTATTCGATATTTAATCTGGTTTAATATGTGCAATCGCATATTGTCGGCATAGTCGATTACTATTGCCATGGTTTTAACGTTTTAAGCAGAAAAAAAGCTCTAAACTTAAGATAGAGCTTTAAATTTACTATTGTTATGACAAACGATCTAGTTCCTTTTTTATTAGGTGTTAGCTTACTGGTAGGCTATCTATTTTTCTCCGCAGCAACAGAAATGGGGACTAAACTACCTTGGAAAAAATAGTGTTTTAATCGACTTTATCCAGGATGATTAATCTTACTTAGAGCTTAGAGCTTAGAGCTTAAAGCTTATAACTTATAGCCTAATCAAAATGGATAAAATATCGGCGTTAGAATAATAGTAATTAACCAAAAGATAACGTTTAAGGGAATACCAACCCGTAGAAAGTCACTAAACTTATAGCCCCCTGGCCCATATACCATGAGGTTCGTTTGGTAGCCAATCGGCGTAGAAAAGCTGGCGGATGCGCCAATCATAATCGCGATCGCAAAGGGAGTAAAGTTAACTCCTAAACTTTGGGACAGAGATAAGGCAATAGGAAAGACAAGAGCGGCTGCCGCATTATTAGTAATAGCTTCCGTTAACAAATTAGTGACTAGATAAACAATTGCTAAAGCCAACCAAGGATTGTCTCCCGAAAATTGAATCAGACTATTGGCGATCGCTGCTGCTGCCCCTGTAGACTCCAAAGCTTTCCCGATACTTAAAGCCGCACCAATGACAAGCAAGACTGACCACTCGATATTACGAAAGGCTCTAACAGAAGAGCAACACCCTGCTAATAGCATGACGACGGAGGCTAAAACTGCCGCCTTGAGCATACTCATGATGCCCAGAGAAGCCAGCAGCACCATAATACCCAGAATGATAATAGCTACAGGAGCTTTTTCATGACGTAGGGGTTCAGAATCAGGAATGCCATTGACTAAATAAAAATCATTAGAGATGCGTTGTTGAGATAAAAAATTAGCATTGGCTTCCAAGAGTAAAGTATCCCCAGGTTTTAAGCGAATGCTGCCGATTTTTCCTGGTAAACGTTCTCCGTTACGGGCAACCGCTAGCACTACCGCATTATATTGAGTCCGAAATTTTCCCTCTCGAATTGTCTTACCCACTATAGGACAGGTATTAGAAACTACCGCTTCAATTAAACAACGTTGTGCTCGGGGGGTATCAAGCTTAAACACCTCGTCTGTAGCTGGTTGTAGTCCTCGTAAACGATGGAGATCGACAATAGAATCGATCATGCCAATAAAGACCAGGCGATCGCCATCTCGTAAAATTTCTTTAGGGCTAACCGCAGGAATAATTTGTTGATTGCGGATGATTTCAACTACATATAGTCCTGGAAGATGTCTTAAACCAGCTTGTTCAATACTTTTGCCAACTAAAGGACTATCCATTGGCACCATCATTTCCACAGTGTATTGGCGAACATCATCACTCTCACTGATGACAGGTTTCCGACTGGGTAAGAGCCAACGATGAGTAGTAAAGAGATAAATCATGCCAGCGATCGCACAAGGAAGACCAACTACCGCCAGATCAAATAACTTTAATCCTGGTAAATCTGTGCTGGAAACTAATAGACCATTAACTACTAAATTAGTACTAGTCCCAATCAGAGTACAAGTCCCGCCAAAGATGGCAGCATAACTCAAGGGAATCATCAACTTGGAAGGACTAATCCGCAATTTTCGTGACCAATCACTGACCACGGGGATAAACATTGCTACCACGGGAGTATTGTTAAGAAAAGCACTCATGCCCATGACAGGAGCCATCAAGCGTAATAGAGCAGCGTTATGTCCTTTAGGCAACCCTAAAACCCGTTGCGAAATCCAGTTTAAGCCTCCTGTTTGGGATAAACCAGTAACTACAACATAAAGCACTGCCACAGTAATTACTCCTGGATTACTAAATCCTGCCAGAGCATCTTTTTCCGTCAAAATTCCACTGACAAACAAAACTGCCATGCCACCCAAAAACACGACATCAGCCGCTAAATTGGTCAAAGCATTCAACAAGAAAACGGCAATGGTCACGGCGATCGTTGCCCAGGCTTGCCACTCAAGATCAAAACTCGAATAAGTTGAGATGTAGGATAAGAAACCGGTTACACAGGAGATAGCAAATCCCATAAAACCCAGCAAAGCCCAATGCTTCCAAGTTTTGAGAGCAAAAATACGGCGTGATTGTCGTCCTGCTTCCATAATATAGATTTCCTTAACAATTGCCTCTATAAACCACAGTGTAACATGAAAAAATTGAAAATGTTTTGTAATTCAATCTAAATTTAATCTGAAGTAAATTTAGATTAGCTTGGAAAAGTTCCTGGAGTTTCTAGAGTTGCTGAAACTTATACCATCGAGAAAGTTATCAATTATGAAAAAAAACGCTCAAAATCCCCAAAATCCAGATCCTGTGGATCACTTAATTCAGCACAATTTTTTATTTAGAGACTTAGATTCAGCTTTAATTGCCAAATACATTAATCTAGAATATCTTGTGATGGAGAAGCTCTATTCTAGTCGCCCCGTCTATACTGCATTTCGTACTGATACTCCTCTAGAGCATCTCTACGTAGTAATGAGTGGTGGACCAATTGTCGTAAGGAGTACTCCTTTAGACCGCATTATTGCCATTACCTACAGTAATAGTTGTTTTGGCATGCAAAATTTAGCCTTGAGCTATGGTAATTTTTCCCGTGCTTTTCCTAGTTTGGTTGAGGCTTACAAGACCGCTGATGTAGTTAAAATTCCCCTGGAAACCATTCGCCTGATACATCAGGAATCCGAAGTATTTCGCCAACGCTATGGATTAATGTTTGAACTACAGGAAAAATTTCAATATCATTTGCTCAACTGTAGTACTTATCCTCCTCAAGCTGTGGCAGCATTGTTGCGAGCTTTGATTTACCAAGAGCGAGAATTGGGCAATCAGCCTCAAGGAAATACCTTTATCTTTGATTTGCCGATTGAAGTTATCGCCAAAGCGTGCCAATTAAACCATCGCACTGTGGAGCAAGTCCTCAAGGGAATGACTAAAATAGGATTATTAAAACCCCACAAGGCTCAAAATGATCTGGTGACTGTAGTAAATCCAGAAGAACTAAAGGCGGTATATGGGGCGACCCGTGATAAAGTTCCATGGTGGCCATTACGTTGAGTCAATGATCAATAGTCTCTTAAAAAATTATTACTGATAAAAAATTATTACTGATAATATAAAGGCAGCGATCGCCATAAGTAACCAAGCAATTCTGGTAAAGTATCGTTTGCGATTTAACTTTCTTGAACTATAAACTCTTAAATTATGCTGGGTCATCAAGAAGTCGTTGGGAGCAGGAGAGTCAAATATTGGAGCTAGGCTGGCTTTAGTAATGCCAATATTAGTTGATTTCCTAGTCTTCGCTGAAGTTTTGAGGGACAAACTTTTGTTTCTTCTCTTTTTCGAGGAAGGTTTATAAATACTTTTACGATGTTTTTTTAGGTAAGTAATTTTTTCCTGATATTTAATCATATTTGCTGTTTGGGCTCTATTAACGGCTTGGGTTAATAACTTTGCTTCGATATAAGAATAACCTCGTCCCAAAGAATAAATAGCCTGTTTGAGATCTTTGAGGAGACTATCTTTTAATAAATAGCCTGACGCACCTGCTTGTAATGCTTGAGTAATATATTTTTGATTTTTGTGGCTGCTAAGTACAATTACTCTAGTTTGGGGCAAATTTTCACAAATATATTTAGTGGCAGTAATGCCATTCATCTTCGGCATTTCAATGTCAATCAAAACAATATCGGGCTGTAACTTTTTAACCTGGGAGATCGCACTTTTGCCATCTTGAGCTGTCCCAACCACTTCAATTTCTGGCTCTTGTTGGAGGATCGCCTTCATGCCTTCTAGCATCAAGCATTGATCGTCCGCAAGTAAAATTTTAATGCTCATAAAATTCGAGTTAGTCAATAAACTTATAATTCAGCGACGAAAAATAACGGATAAGTTATTGGCGGGCATCTCAATAACTTTTTCTAGTTGCAGATTTGAGGCTGCTGCCGCTTCCACCACCGCTGCTAAATCTCTGATTCCCCATAAAGGATTGCGATCGCGTAGTGATCGATCAAAACTCGCATTGCTAGGGGAAGTATGCTCCCGATTGCGTTTATATGGGCCATAAAGATAAAGGATACCTCCAGAAGGTAATATTTGCTCTGTGCCTTTCATAAGTCCTAGACAAGCCTGCCAAGGAGAAATATGAATCATGTTGATATTGATAATGACATCAATACCTTGTCCCATTACTTGCTGTTGCCAGTCATGTTGGGTAACGTCAATCGACAAAGGCAAATTAAGATTATCAATATAGCTGGTATTTTTCCAAGCGGTAATGCTATCCCTAGATGTAGGATTTATATCAGAAGGAGTCCAGTAACATGATTCTAACTTAGAGGCAAAGTAAAGTGCGTGCTCTCCTGTACCACTCGCTATTTCTAAAATATTACTCTTCGGGTGTAATACCTCAGATAGTATTGCCAAAATTGGGTCACGATTACGCTGGGTGGCGGCGGCATATTGTCTGGCATCCATTAGTCAATTATGGGGAGGAAGGGGAAGTAAGTGACTAGTTATTCTATATTAAAAGAACAGACTTTAGATTAGAATCATGTCTATTCCTTTAGAATTACCAACGGAACAAATTAAAGTTATCGAAAGCAATGGGGAGAAAATTGCTGCTATAGCGCAGGATGGATACAGAATTTTTCAAGAGAAAGGTACAATCGTTTTGCTCAGGCAGTTTGAAAACGAAAACTTGCTGTTAGAAGATTGGCAAATCAAGTATAAACCAATGAGTATGCTGGCTAATACGATTAGTGATTATCAAGAGTCAGGATTACAGGATTTAATTATTAAATATAATCCCGAAGTCTCAGTTATTTGTACTTTTTTATATCCTGATGGCTCCCATACTAGCTATCATTTTTCGACTGAATAGTATTTAGTTTGAGGAATTTTTTTTAATTGTAAAATAATTTATCCTGCCGAAGAATAAAGATTTTTATTCAACTGTAAAATTTAGTTCTAAAGATCAGGTTTGTGGTCGATTAATTGATCAAGAAACTTATTTATTTCTTTGATCAACCATTCTTTTTCTACTCGCTTAATGTATCTACCAAATTTATTATGTTTTATTCCCTCGATAATTAGACACTTAGCAATAACCGAATGAATCTCAGTCTCAGTATTTGCAATAAGATTGTAACTAGTTTTTACTTCTGTTATATCTTTAGTATTACCAAAGACTTTGCGCCTAAATCCAAACAAATTATATTTTAAATAAAAATTAGTACGATCTATCTCTTTAATACTTACAAGCGATTGCGAAGCTAGCCGAAGGCATCGCTTTATCAAAAAATAGCTTTTGAGTACAAACAGTAAAATCTATACGTAAAGAGGATTTGAGGTACTTACGTCAGGCAGTCAGATTTTATCGTTCTTTTAAATTTCCAATAGATAACATGTCCCAACGTATTTTAATCTGGTATCGCAATGATTTGAGAGTTCACGATCTTTTAACTTTAAAAGAAGCAGTACAGCAATCAGCAGCAATAATTCCTGTCTATTGTTTTGACGATCGCCTGTTTGACAAGACATCTTTTGGATTTGCCAAAACGGGTAACTATCGCGCCCAATTTTTAATTGAAAGTGTGGCGGATTTACGTACTTCTCTACAGCAGTTGGGCAGTAATTTAATAGTGCGGCGGGGTTTACCTGAAGAAATTATACCTGCGATCGCAAATAAGCTAAAAGTAGATCAGGTATCTTATAGTACAGAAGTTGCAACGGAAGAAAAGCAGGTCGAAAATAAGCTCAAACAAGTTTTATTAGCCAAGAAAATTAAGGTTAATACTTATTGTTCAGCGACTCTATATTTACCTCAAGATTTACCTTTTAATATTAAACAAATTCCAGAGTTATATACTAATTTTCGTAAGCAAGTAGAGCAAAAAGCAACTATCAAGCATTCGATTCTTGCCCCCAATAGATTACCTCCCTTACCAGATATAGAAATCGGAGAAATTCCCACTTTAGCTGATTTCGGCTTATCAACTCCCAAATTGGACGGGAGAGGAGTATTAAATTTTAAAGGAGGAGAAACGGAAGCGCTGAAACGGCTAGATAATTATTTCTGGAAACAAGATTGCCTGAAAGATTATAAACGAACCCGTAACGGCATGTTGGGGGAAAATTACTCCTCTAAATTTTCGCCATGGCTAGCATTGGGCTGTATTTCGCCCCGCTATATTAATGACCAGGTAATGAAATACGAGACAGAGAGAATAAAAAATGACTCTACCTATTGGTTGATTTTTGAACTACTGTGGCGGGAATTTTTTCGCTTAATGGTAGCAAAACATGGCAATCAAATATTTAAAATTACAGGAATGCAAGGAGTAGCAATTCCTTGGAAACAAGATTGGCAACGTTTCGATCTTTGGCGGACAGGGCAAACAGGCTATCCTTTAATTGATGCCAATATGAGAGAATTAGCCGCAACAGGCTTTATGTCCAACCGTGGTCGACAAAATGTAGCTAGTTTCCTCACCAAAAACCTGGGCATTGACTGGCGCATGGGGGCAGAATGGTTTGAATCATTACTGGTAGATTACGATGTGTGCAGTAATTGGGGTAACTGGAATTACACCGCAGGAGTTGGTAATGATGCGCGGGGCTTCCGCTATTTTAATATTGCCAAACAAACCACCAATTATGATCCTCAGGGAGAATATATCAAACATTGGCTACCAGAATTAGCCTCTCTTCCTGGAGATAAAGTTCGTGAACCCTGGAAATTGACTAAGGATGAACAAAAACGCTATGGAGTTAGAATCGGTGTTGATTATCCTCGTCCGCTAGTAGACTTTTTTAAATCAGTCCAAGCCAATAAAAAGATTTTTGAAGCTGCGACAATTGTTCATTAGAATTTATAGAGATTTATAGAAAACTACCTGTTTGCCCTTCAAAATTATACTTCTGCCCACTTACGGAGGAGGTTAGCAATACTTTTAGAAACTAGATCAAACTCAGGAGTTTTACCAGACTTAGCAAAGATAGCACGACGGGCAGTTTCTAGATCAAAGAGAATTTCGCGATCGCTCGCACTGCGGATTGTACTCTGTACCCAACCCACCACAACCAATCTTGACCCCTTGGTTACGGGATTTACGCGATGTAAAGTAGTAGAAGGATAAACAATTGCCGAACCTGCTTCTAGTTTGAAACTCTCTTCTGATTGGACTCCTTCAATTACCAATTCCCCGCCATCATAGTCTTGAGGTGAGTTAAGAAATATAGTTAAAGAAATATCTGAACGACTTAAGCCACCAGGACTTTCCATCAAGGCATTATCAACATGGGTATCGTAGGACATTCCCAGATTATATTGGCTAAAGAGTATCGAATGAATCGACTTAGGGCGGATAGCTGACTGAAATAGGGCATTTTTTAGCAAAGCAGTCCTAATTTTTGCCTTTAATACTTTCTGAGTTGTCCCTGCTTTTAATTGCTGATTATTTTTGACCAACTTAGCATGCCAACCTGCTGTTAACTTACCATCAACAAATTCGGCATGTTCTAAAATTTGTTTGATATCTGCTAACTCATCAGGATCAAGTATTTGATCGATGGAAAAAATCATATGTTAATTGATTATTAATGATTAATTTATAATTTCCCGCCCAGCAGCTATCTTAGTCCTTCGGTTCAATCTTGATCAAGTGTCCATTTTGCTCATCTGTTAAAACATATAATATGCCATCAGGGCTTTGTCTGACATCTCGCACTCTTTGACCAATAGGGATTGACTCTTCTCCTAAAACATTTCCCTCCGCATCGAGATCGATCCGACGGACATCACGAGAAACTAGACCCCCAGCAAACAAATCCCCTTGCCATTGCTTAAAGCGATCGCTATAATAAACTGCTAAACCCGAAGGTGCGATCGAAGGTGTCCAGATCACTTTGGGTTCTGGTATATCGGGGCGAGAACTAATAGCAGCAACTTTTCCCCCAGTATATTCATCACTATAGCTAACCTCTGGCCAGCCATAATTCTGAGCAACTTCCATTAAATTGAGTTCATCACCCCCTTTAGAACCATGTTCTGTTGACCAGACGCGTTTAGTTGTGGGATTGATCGTCATGCCCTGAATGTTGCGGTGTCCATAACTCCAAATGGCGGGATTGGCATTAACCTGATTGAGAAAAGGATTATCTTCTGGTATCGAACCATCATCATGTAGACGGACAACTGCACCAAGATGAGAATTTAGATTTTGTGCTTGGTTACGAATCAATGCTCCATCTAATTCCAGAGGTGGATTGCCCCCATCTCCGAAGGCTACTAGCATCGTTTTATCAGGAAGCCATACCATCCGTGAGCCAAAATGCTGACCTTCGGTTTTTTTCGGCTCAACCTCAAAAATATCTTCCCAGTTTTGTAACTCAGTACCGTTAAAAGTTGCTCTAGCGACTCTAGTATGGTTTGCCTGATTTGTACCGTGAGCATAGGTAAAGTAAACTAACCGATTTGTGGCGAAATCTGGGTGAAGGGAGATATCTAATAAGCCACCATGATTGACGGCGAAGACTTCAGGAACCCCTGGAATTGCCTGGGGGTCTAACTTTCCCTGACGAACAATCCGCAATTTTCCTGGTCGTTCGGTAATTAATATCCCACCATCAGGTAACCATGCCATCCCCCAAGGGCGTTCCAAACCCTCGACGATGGTTATAGCTTTAAATTTCTTAGCAGCAGTTACCTCCTTTGAGGATGAATAACTGATGCTGGAGGCAGAAGTCGAATTTTTTAGAAAAGAACAACTAACCACCGTTAGAAGTATTCCTGTACTCGCGGCTATTGTTAGAGATATTTTCAAATACTGATCTTTTATGGTTTTCATAACTTTGTAGTGATCGTGGTCTAGTTTTGACACTATCAAAAATCTATTAGCAGAAGAAGGGAGTGTTTTGGACTGGAGCTTACTTCATTGCAAGCTGCGGAAGAGTTACTATAGATGTGTTAAAAAAATATGTTCAAGATCAAGATTCTCCATCTGCTTAATCCTAGCTGGCTTTTATCTTTCATGGGACATGAGGGATGAAGACCAGAAGAAAGATAAAAAAATAAATAGACAAAGCAATGCAAGTAAAGTTGCAAGACAAAATTTTGTTGATTAATTACGCAGATCTACCAGCATATAAAAAAGGTGGTTCGGTAGTACGCAATAGCTACTTCTGGGCATTAAAATCGATCGCCTGTTATACCCCCCGAAACAAAGATTGGGAATACGATCCCGAAGTTTGGTTGGCTTTAGGGCGCATGCTCACCTCCTTTAGGGAGTCTGGATATTTGAGCGATCGCGAAACC
>CALLPS010000209.1 GCA_938015355.1 uncultured Pleurocapsa sp. | reverse complement strand
TACCGTCCACGGTTTACATCATCTAGATCGCGGTTATGAAGATTTGGAACATAAATTGAGTGGGCTAGGTGCAAAACTGGAACGCATTATTCCCGACAGTGTATAACAGACAAATATCAATCATTATTGGCGATCGCATTTTTAGTTTTTACAGGAAAGTTGCGATCGCTTTTTTTGACTTTAGGTACAAGACACAGTGGTTTTCGCCCAACATTAGACACAAAATTTAAAAGAGCCAGTGAAATGGAAGCAAGAAGGTAATTCTTGTCTGGGAAATTCTAGTCCAGCAGCGATCGCTTTGGGCTGTGCATCCGCAATTCCGATTAAGGTAACGCGATGTCCTCGTTCCTTTAACTCGTAACCTAAAGTAGTCATCGGGTTGAGATGACCTGGCAAGGCAGGACAAATAATGCCAATATGAGTCATAAGATTTACTCAGAGAGATACTAATATTTGATACTCAAGGCAACCAAGGGTATTGCTGAAAATTAGGGTCGCGTTTATCTAAAAAGGCTTGTTTTCCCTCTGCACCTTCTTCTGTCATGTAATAGAGCATCGTCGCGTTACCAGCCAATTCCTGTATTCCTGCCTGTCCATCACAGTCGGCATTAAAAGCAGCTTTGAGACATCTAATTGCAATCGGACTCTTGGTGAGGATTTCCTGTGACCACTTAATGCCTTCTGCTTCTAGCTCTTCCACTGATACGACACTATTAACCAATCCCATTTCCTGGGCTTCTTTGGCATTATATTGCCGACAGAGAAACCAAATCTCGCGCGCTTTTTTTTGTCCGACAATTCGAGCTAAATAACCCGCACCAAATCCACCATCGAAACTTCCTACTTTGGGCCCCGTCTGTCCAAAAATAGCATTTTCGGCGGCGATCGTTAAATCACATAAGACATGCAGCACATGACCTCCTCCGATCGCATATCCCGCAACTAAAGCAATGGTAACTTTGGGAATGGAACGAATTAAACGTTGTAAATCGAGAACATTTAGTCTGGGAGTACCCTGATCGTCTATGTACCCTGCTTTCCCTCTAATACTTTGATCTCCCCCTGCACAAAATGCATATTTTCCATCTGTGTGGGGACCCGCTCCCGTCAGCAAGATTACACCAACCGTGTGGTCTTCACGAGCATCGACAAAGGCATCGTACATCTCAAATATGGTTTTCGGTCGAAAGGCATTTCTCTTGTGGGGGCGATTGATTGTAATTTTGGCAATGCCATGCCATTTATGATAGAGAATATCTTCGTAATTTTTAGCCGTTTGCCATTCAACTTGCATAGGTTATCGCACTCAAAAGCAAAGTAATCGTTTTCTAAAATTAAATCATTGAATCTGGCAATTTGATTACTGGCTTGGTTGATTTTAGAGCTGAAACAGATCCTGATACTGTGTCTAGATCGGGAAATATCTACAAATCTGCGATCGCAATTTACCAAAATGCGGATATTGATTGAGATGATTGTATTTTGATTCTTCTTGTTATTAATGAGTGCGATCGCTATTTAACCTGAAACTTGGATTTAGATATATTAGACATAGTTTATTAGACATAGTTATTAATGTCTTCTGTAATCCATTCTTCTACTGGTTGACCATCTTTGCGACACAATTTAATTTCCCGCATGATAATCAATCCCGATTCTGGGGGGGCAGGTTTTTCAGCAAAAGAGATTTCATAGTCGTCAGGGTTTTCATTCCTCTCCCTGAGCCAGTCTTGCACCTTAATTTCGCAGAAGAAAGATTGTCCCTGCTCAAACATCCGACTAATTTGCATTGACAGGCTATGAATATTTAAACGAGCCATAATTCAGTTTTCAGTAATTAGCTATTAACATAATACTTTTTATCGGGGGCATCCCACGAGGGATCTTATTAAATGGTCAAGCCGATCTGACTTATCTGCCTAAGGTTAACTCTTCTTTTTTACCTAAAATGCCCTGGGGTCGCCAAAGCATTAAAATCATTAGAATCAAGCCAATTACCATAACCCTGAAGGCTGCTCCTTGTGAACTGTCAAACCAGCCTAATGTTGGCAAATAAAATCGAGTGAGGGCTTCATAAGCCCAAAATATAATTGCTCCTAATAATGCTCCTTGATTTTTCCCCGCGCCGCCCACAACTACCATTGTCCAGACATTGAAGGTAACTAGAGTCTTGAAATCACTAGGATAAATAGCGGTTAACTGCCAAGCATAAAATGCCCCTGCCAGACCAGCGATCGCTCCCCCCAACATAAACGCCTGTAATTTATACCAAAAGACGTTTTTTCCCAAGGCTGTGGCAATTTCTTCGTCTTCTCGAATTGCTTTGAGTACTCGACCCCAAGGAGAACTTGCTAATAACTCTAAACCCCAATAGGTGATAGCGACAGCAATTAAAACTAGCAGCATTAATCCTGCTTTGTAGTTATAGTTGAGTAAGGCAGCACAGCTATTGATATAGATAGTGAGAATTATTCCGAGTCCAATAATGCCCCAGATAATTAGATTCAGGATTTTAGTTGGCTGATAGCTTTTGCCTTTAATCTCTTTCCCCTCTCGCCATTGCGATCGCAATCCTCCCCAAAGTTGCCAGGCGGCAAATATTGCTAACAAAGTCAGAATGCCAATCAAGAGGTATTTCTGTAAGAAATTAGGATCAAAGCTTTTAAAGGGCAAAGGAAAACCCCTAACCCCAAAAGGTCCCTCTGCTAACCATTCCTCATTAAGAGCGATTAAGCGTAACAGTTCGGAAACTCCAATGGTGACAATTGCCAAGTAGTCTTCTCTCAACCGTAGAGTAGATATACCAATTAGTAATCCTAGTATTGCTGCGATCGCTATTCCCGCGATGATAGCGATGATTAATGGCACCCCTTTGGAACTTAGCAAAACCGTTGTATATGCCCCGACAGTCATAAAAGCAACATGACCAAAATTAATTAATCCTGCATACCCCCACTGTAAATTTAATCCCAAGGCAAACAAGGCATATAACCCAACATAAATTGTCAGAAAAACTAAATAACCAACCATTAGATATCTTTCAAGCCACTAACTGCATCATTGCAGCCGATTGTAACTTAGTTGACCAGATAATTAGTAGTTAATCAATAACCAGAAATAATAATTGTCGGGTAAACCCAAAGCAAAGACAAAAAATAATGCATCTTTTTTGCCATTGTGACTTAAAGCACTAACTTTCTTAATAAAAGTTAATATAATAGACATTGAAAGATTGAGTACATGTGCCTAAAGTAAAAATGGAAAATATGCAAATTCCTTGGCTCACCGCCATCATTATCCTGCCTCTAATCGCCTCTGCTGGAATTCCCCTGATTCCTGATAAAGACGGCAAAACCGTCAAGTGGTATGCCCTGTATGTGGCATTGGCAAATTTAACGCTGATGGTTTACGGATTTTGGGAGCATTATAACTTCAACAATACCGAAATTCAGCTACGGGAAACCTATTCTTGGATACCGAACATCGGGTTTAACTGGGCTGTGGGAGTTGATGGGATATCGATGCCGTTAATTTTGCTATCTGGTTTAATTACTACCCTCGCAATTTTAGCTTCTTGGAAAGTCGAGCATAAGCCAAAACTCTACTACTTTTTGGTTTTAGTTTTATACAGTGCCCAGATTGGTGTCTTTGTCGCCCAAGACTTATTACTGTTTTTCCTGATGTGGGAAATCGAATTAGTTCCTGTATATCTCTTAATTTCAATTTGGGGTGGTGAAAAACGTCTTTATGCAGCTACTAAGTTTATTCTTTACACGGCTTTAGCATCAATTTTTATTTTGGTGGCTGGTTTAGCTTTAGCTTTTTATGGCGATAACATTACTTTTAATTTAACGGAACTTGGGCTTAAGGACTACCCTTTGTCTTTAGAGTTATTAGCCTATGGGGGTTTCTTAATTGCTTTTGGGGTCAAATTACCAATCTTTCCCTTGCATACTTGGTTGCCTGATGCTCATAGCCAAGCTTCTGCACCGATTTCCATGATTTTGGCTGGAGTGCTCCTAAAGATGGGTGGATATGCTTTAATCCGCTTCAATATGGAAATTTTACCCGATGCACATATCAGATTTGCCCCCTTGTTAGTAGTTTTGGGAGTGATTAATATTGTTTATGGTGCTTTTACTGCTTTCGGACAGACAAATCTTAAACGGAGACTAGCCTCTTCCTCAATTTCTCATATGGGCTTTGTCTTAATTGGGATCGCTTCATTTACCGATTTGGGCTTAAACGGTAGCATGTTACAGATGATCTCTCATGGCTTGATTGCTGCTGCCTTATTCTTTCTGTCTGGTGTTACCTATGACCGTACCCACACCCTCATGATGGACGAAATGGGTGGGATGGCACAAGTAATGCCTAAAATTTTTGCTATGTTTACCATGGGATCTATGGCTTCTCTGGCATTGCCTGGAATGAGTGGCTTTGTTGGGGAGTTAAGTGTATTTTTGGGAATTGCTACCAGTGATGTTTATGGTCAAGCTTTTAAGGTAGGAGTTATCTTCTTGACTGCGGTGGGTTTAATTTTGACTCCAATTTATCTACTCTCAATGTTGCGTCAGGTATTTTATGGAGCGAGTAATCCTTCCCTCAAACTTGAAAGTTTGTCCGTTGATGCTCAACCACGAGAAATTTTCATTGCTATTTGTTTACTGCTTCCGATTATGGGAATTGGATTATATCCAAAACTTGCTACCAATAGTTATGATCTCAAGACGACGGCAATTGCCTCAAAAGCAAGAGCAGCGCTACCTGTAATTGTCTATCAACAACCTAGTGATAGAAATAATAAATACGGTTTTAGTTCTTCCCTATCTTTCTCAGGTTTACTAGGAGAAACTAGTGCGGTGAGGGCACCCCAGCTAAGATAAATTTCCCGAGGTATAATCTATTCTCACTCAAATTAAGCTATTATTGTAAGCTGTGTCATGATTAAAGTGAGCACAGTTTTTTGTTAAGTTATGTAACAAAATGCATAAAACTGAAACCGGATCTCGTAGTTATAAATAATCCTGTCCTTGTATCATTATTAGCTCTCATGACAACATTAATCAGTGAATCAAAGACTGTTGTTTTTCGTTCTGGAGATGATTTACCTCAGAGAACAGATTATCTATGGCTACTTGTCAGCGGTGTGATTAAAAGCTGTACCGTCAGCAAGGAAGGTGCTTCAATTACTCTGGGGTTTTGGGGTGCAGAAGATTTAGTTGGAAGAGACTTATCCAACATTACTCCCTATAATCTCAGATGTATCAGTGAGGTAAGGGCGATCTCTGTGCATCGAAAGCAATGGGAAGAAGCATCTGTCAATCTACTATATAGTGCTCAACAAACCCAACAATTGCTTTATATTGTGCGTAATACTCGAATTTCTAAACGCTTATGGCTGTTATTAAAGTGGTTGGCAAATAAATTTGGCAGAGTAATTCAACAAGGGAAATTAATTGATTTTAAGCTTACTCATCAAGAATTAGCAGACGCGATTAATACCACTAGAATAACTGTCACAAAAACTTTGAATCAATTTGAAAGAGAGGGTTTGATCTTACGTCCCAAAACCAAATGTATTATTATCAAACGAGGTTGATGTTTTTTCAGATTGCTCTTGAATTTGGTTGCCAATTTTTATAAAAAACAAAAACAAATATACTCACTCGTCAGTTTTTCTAAGCAAGAGCAAGTATATTTATTTGAACTTCGAGACTTCTAGTAAAACTAGATCGAACTAATAAACTAGATTAAATAGATTAAAATTGGTTGCGGTAGGGAATTGTACCTTTCTTCTTTTTTCCTTTGTTCTTCTCGTAATCTATTTCCTTCAGTTTTTTCATAATACGGTTAAAGTACTCTTGCATATATTCTTCTAATGTCGTTGTTTCTTGAGGATCTAAACCAAAAGTTTTATAAACATCATCCATGGCGGCATCAAAAGGCTGACCACTAGCTAGTACTTCAGCAAAAGTTAAACGATCTGCGGTGTTTTGTCCCCACTCACAAAAGCGAGTTATGCGGCGTAGTAAGCCCAATACTGTGAGGGAAACACGGGAAATACGAGTATTTTTTCCTGAAAGATTCTCGCAGAGGTTCATAATTTCATAAGCACCCCAGGCTTTTGTTCCCACCACAGGGAAAGTTTTCTTAGCAGTTTCGGGGACAGACAAAGAACGTACCGCAAATTTTGCCACGTCTTGAGTATTCATATAGGCAATAGGAGTACTTTCTCCTGACACCCAAACAACCTGCTCTTCTAGAATAGGGATGGCGTATTGACTAATTAATCCCTGCATGAAACCTGCTAATCGCAACACAGTATAGTCCAAGCCAGATTCAGCGAGGAAGAGTTCGGTACACCGCTTAATGTCCATTAAGGGGACTTCTGGATATTGATCGGCATTAATGACGGAGAAAAAGATATATCTATCGACCCCTGCCGCCTTGGTAGCTTGGATTAGATTAACTTTACCTAACCAATCTACATCCCAGGCTCTAAGATTATCGGTAACTCTTGCTGTGGCAGCATCAATGACCGCATCAACACCTTCTAAAGCCGAGGGAAGAGTCGATTGGTCACAAAGATCTCCCTTAACTATTTCTGCACCCCATTCTTTGAGGAAAATTGCCTTGTTGGGATTGCGTACTAAACAACGTACCTCATGATCTTCATCTAATGCCTGACGAGCTACTTGTCTACCCAGGGTACCAGTCGCGCCAACTACCAATAATTTCATTTAAAGAATTTTGTAATATTTTTTAACGTTTCTCTAATAATGTTATCAAAGAGTCAATTATTTGTAGATCTAGATTCGAGAAAGATTGATCCTCCACTACTTAAATCATGCTTTCCAAGACTGCCCCCACTACTCGATGATCCTGATCTAGTTTAAGTTTATTTAGAGCAGCGATCGCATCGGGATGATCAAAATTACCCAAGGATTTTGCTACTTGTAGCCTGATCCGCCAAGATTGATCAGGGACTAAAGGTAACAAGAGTTGCAATGCGGCGGGTTGTTGTTCTGTAGCAGCCAGCAAACCTAAAGCACTAAGACAAGACTCAATTACTGCTTGATCATCTCCTGATAATCCAATTTCACATATTTCTAGTAATTCCCGAGGACTATTAAGATCTACCATTACGGCAATGATACTACGACGTACTAGCCAGTGTGGGTCTGATTCATACATTTGTCTGAGATGAGCTACTGATATATCACCATAAAATGATAAGGAATTAGCGGCTTCGGCTCTGACATTAGGGTCTTGATCATGGTGGATCATGGCGAGTAATGCCTCAAAAGCATTATCGCTTCGCTTTCTCCCTAAACCCATCGCCACAAATGAACGGACTAAAAACTCTTGATCGTTGATATGATCCAATAATAGCGGTGCCGCGATATCGGCTTCATAATGACGCAACTCTCGAATACCTTTCATTCTTTGTTGCGGATCAGAATTATCAAGAGCTACTTTAATTTGTTCAATGTCCATAAGTTTTGAATTTGAATTAAATCTTATTAAATCTTAATTGACTTTACTTTACATTGTTGTCTATCTACAACCATAGAAATAAACTAAAGTCAGGTAGTCAAGAAAACATAGATTGCGATC
>CALLPS010000208.1 GCA_938015355.1 uncultured Pleurocapsa sp. | reverse complement strand
GTACTAGAGGCGATCGCTTGTGGAACTCCCTGTGTGGCATTTGATATTGGCGGGATGCCAGATATGATCGAACATCAGCAAAACGGTTATTTGGCTCAGCCCTACGAAGTTGATGATCTCGCCCAGGGAATTAGGTGGACGTTAGAAGATCGAGCCAGAACTCAAAAATTATCGGTTCGCGCTCGCGAAAAAGCCGAACGAGAATTTTCTCTGTTAATACAAGCTCGTCGTTATCAGCAGTTGTATCAATCAATTTTGGCAGCAAGTAATTCATCAACCGCCCATCATGAAGCATAAATAGAGCCGAAGAGAACTTCGTTGTACTATACAATCAATAGAAGTATAAATACTGACCTAAGCAGAATGATCTTTGCTCTTAGCAAATGATTTGAGTCTCAATTAAAACCCTACAATGATCGGACTAAATAACCTCGCAATTCATCGTCCTTTAGTCGAGAGACTAGAATTAGTAGTCACGGTTTTTTGGCTGCTATACTTCATGGATGCCAATGTTCCTCCTCCCATTCCAGGATCAATTGTCAATTCCTTGAGCTATCCTTTTGTTGCGATCGTGTTGGCGTTGCATTGGAAACAAATTGCTTATGTTGCTAGCAGAAATATACCGCTGTTAGTCTTTGTCAGTGTGGCGATGTTTTCTCTGGTGTGGTCTGCAGATTTTAGTAATACTCTGGGGATCAATCGCGGCTTGATACGTACCTTTATTTTTGGTGCTTATTTTGCTACTCGCTATAGTCTCAAAGAGCAGATGAAAATTCTAGCCTGGGTGATTGGCATTGCGGCAGTTTTAAGTTTGGTAGTGTGTCTTGCCATCCCCAGTTACGGCATTGGCGAAGATGGCTGGCAGGGGATTTTTCCTTATAAAAACTTTATGGGTCGCTCCATGGTTTTAGGAGCGATCTTGTTTCTGCTGATGACCTTTAATAAGAGTCGGCAACATTGGATTAGTTGGATTGGATTTGGCTTAACTATTTTACTGGCAGTATTGTCTCAAAGTTCTACCAGCATCCTACTATTGTTGTTACTCTTATCCCAGATGCCTCTATATGGTTTAATTCAGCAGCAATATAAGCTGAGAGTAATTCTTTTGAGTTTAGCCTGTATTCTCATCGGCGCAGTAGTAATGCTCATTGTCGCTAATCAAGAAATAATTTTAGTGGATGTCTTAGGAGAAGGAACTACTTTTAACGGTCGAACCCCAATTTGGAGCTTGATCATAGAAACAGTATCCCAAGAACGACCCTGGCTGGGTTATGGCTATGGGGCTTTTTGGACTTCTGATGCAGGAGTACACGTTATTCTTAATACCTGGGCATCAGATCTGGCGATTCCTGAAAGTTTTAATGCTCATAGTGTTTATCTGGAAATATTCGCTAATCTGGGATTGTTAGGCTTAATTCTCTATGGAATTGTTTTTATCACCGTTTCTATCCAATCTGCTATTTTGTTGCTCTCAGATAAGAAGATAGAATTTTTCTGGCTGTTTCAATTATTACTGTTTACCAGTTTGGCAAGCTTGGCTGATGTTGGTCTGGGTATTAGTGCGACTAATGCTTATGGAATCCTGTCGATCGCAGCTTGTATGTCAATTTCCTTGGAGTATCAACGTTGGCGGAAAAAAAAGCACCTCAAAAAAGCGTAATCAATTAAATATCACTGTTTGAATTAGATAATAATAGCCCTAATAACAAAACTAATATTCATCAAATCCACAAAAGATACTAAATGTCAATACCCATAGCTTTCATAATTTGTACTGAACCTGGGCGTTTAGAGAAACAGTCCCAAATCCTCGCTAAAAGTATTCGCGAATTTGCTGGCAAACTTAAAGACACTCCGATCTATAGTTTCCATCCTCGAACAGGGGAGCCAGTTAAGGAAGAAACTCTCAGACAATTTGACTTATTAGGAGTACAACATCAACAAATCCCCTTAAATGTAAAATACCATGACTATTACTTAGCCAATAAACCCTTAGTCTGCGCCTATGCAGAAGAAAATATTGATGCCGAAATATTGGTTTTTTTGGATAGCGATAAATGCTTTTTTGGTGAACCACTAGAGTTCTTCTTGCCTGAGCAATACAATGTAGGTTTACGAGTGGAGTATGGTAGAGGCATTGGTTCCACGGGGGCGAACGATGTCCAGGAAGAATACTGGCAGCAACTTTATCAGGTTTTAGGTGTCAAGAAGGAAAGATTTGTCATTACTCCCGTCGGTAATAAAAAAATTAGAGCCTACTGGAACTCTGGGATGGTTGCCGTCAGAAGAAGTGCTGGTATTTTTACTGCCTGGAAAAATAACTTTGAAAAAGTAATTGAGCTCCAAATTACCCCCAAACAAGGAAACTATATGATTGAGCAGTCAGTTTTATCGGTGACTATCTGTGCTATGGATGAGCCAGTCTTTACTTTTTCTCCTGCTTATAGTTATCCTTTGCCAGCACATAATCGCTTATCAAAAGAGTTTAAAATAAATGATTTCGCTAAAATAGTATCGATCCACTATTTCGGTCTATTTTACTATCGTAATTGGCAACAACAGTTAAATAAGTTAAAGGGAATCAATAAAAATTCAGCTAACTATCGCTGGCTCTGTCAGACAATATCTAAATACGAACTTGATTATTATCCTCAAACGAAAAAGTATTTATTGCTTCTCAAAAAAGTTGAAAAAAGGCTACGTCAATTTGATATCAATATTAATATATCTAGCTTATTTGAATCTTGACATCCTCCCTCAATGAATTGAGGGATTCCTAGAACAACGTAAGCTGTTCATAGGATGGTACTCGTTTCACAGACGATTGCTCAAAACAAGTCTCAAGTCTGACATCATCTCCACGAGGGCTGTGTCCCAGCCCCAAGATTCTCATCCCTTCTGTACGAATGTTCTGTGCAGCTACTTCATCTCTTATATGAGTAGTGGAACATTGTTTGCACGTCCAAATACGCTCGCTAAGAGTCAGTTCTTTATACTTGTGACCGCAGCACGAACATAATTTACTTGAAGGAAAAAATCTATCTACTTCTACTAAAACGCCACCTTTTTTCTTTAGTTTATAGTCAAGAAAATTTAGAAATGTCCCCCATCCAGATTGGGCAATAGCTTTGCTTAATCTACGGTTTTTTAGCATTCCTCGAATATTTAATGACTCAACTGCTACGACTTGGCTTTCGTCAGCAATGCGTTTTGATAATTTGTGCATGAAATCTTGTCTAGCGTTAGCCAATTTCTCATGCACTCTGGCTACTAGTTTTCTTGCTTTTCTTCTTCTATTACTACCTTTTTTTCTCCTTGATAATTGTTTTTGATGTCTTTTAAGGTTATGCTCATGTCGTTTCAACCACTTAGGATGCTTGACTGAATAACTGTTATCTCCGTCATGACAGTAAACATAGTCTTTTAACCCCAAATCAACACCCGTAACGGTTCCATCTGTAGAACTTTCTAGTTCGGGTAATTCATCATCTAAACTAATAGAAGCAAAATACTTGCCCGATGGAGTGATAGAAAGCGTTACTGTCTTGATAATTCCTTCAATTTTTCTCTTTATAACCGCATCAATCAAACCGACTTTCGGGACTTTGATTTGATTACCAATTACCAATACATTTTGAGGAAAGCTAATGGATTGCCTATTAGCTTTAGCTTTGAATCTTGGTTTTTTAGCTCTACCTTCAAACCAATTTTTTAGAGCTTGCTCTAAGTGTTTAGATGTTGCTTGTAGGACTTGAGAATAACAATCAGTCTTTAGCCAAGGAAGTTCTTTTTTTAGCTGTGGGAGCATGGCATTAAGCTCAGTGCGCTTTAGCCATCTTCCATTGCTTGCACGATGTTCGTACTGTAATGCTAAAGAACGATTCCACCAGAACCGTGAGCAACCAAATTGTTTTGCTAATAGCTGCTTTTGTTCTTCGCTTGGATAAATTCTGGCTTTCACTGCTTTTCTCATGCAATAATACTATAAGGTTTTATTGACGAAAACAATATATTTGTGAAAAACAATTACAGTAAAGCATATAGAGCAGTTTATAATCTCACCGCTCATCTAGTCTTAGTGACAAAATATCGTAATTCCATTCTCACTGATGAATTACTTACTGAACTTGAATCTGTATTCGCGTCTATACTTAATACTAGAGGTGGAAGTTTAGAAGAGTTCAACGGTGAATTAGATCACATACACTGCATCATTAGCTATAAGCCGAGTATTTCTGTCTCTAATTTAGTAGCTAATCTCAAAGCAACTTCGTCCAAAACTATGTGGCGCAATCATCCTGAATATCTTGAAAAACAATATGGTCAAAAACGAGTTTTGTGGTCTGGCAGCTATTTTATTTCTAGTTGTGGTGGGGTAACGATAGAGCAGCTACGGAAGTATGTAGAACAACAAAACAGACCTCCGACAGACCCTGCCCAAAATTCATCTCACCGATAAATCGGGAGACTACATGCGGCTAAAGCCTTTGTTTTGGAAGAAAGTTAAAATTGGCAAAGTAACCAAAAAAATTTTCCTATTTTATTTTTTCTTGTTTAATTTTTCCCATTTAATTCTAATTTATGAATGAGCAAAACAATTCTCAAAAATCCCCAAAAACTGTAATATTTTTACATGTTCCTAAAGCAGCAGGAACTACTTTATGTGATATATTTTTGCGACAATACAAAGCTGATAACATTCATCTCTTGGATGGTGCAAATTTCGACCAAGCCCAGGAAGACTTTAAGCAGCTATCCCCAGCAGAGAAAGCCCAAATCAAAATCTTAATGGGTCACATGTATTTTGGTCTTCATGAGTATCTACCTAGTCCCGCAACTTATGTGACGATGCTACGCAACCCCATCGATAGGGTTGTCTCTTACTTTCACTTTGTGCAGCGGATTCCTAGTCATCCTGATTACGAGTTGATTAAAGAGAAAAGCATTAGCATTGAAGATTATTGTCAAATGGGCACAGTCAATATGTGTAATGGTCAAACACGCTTTTTAGCCAATACGCAGTCATCGGAAACCTATAGTAGGGAGACTTTAGAACGAGCAAAAAGCCACCTGCAACAATATTTTTCGGTAGTAGGAATCCAAGAAAGATTTGACGAAAGTTTACTGATGCTTAAAGACGAGCTTGCCTGGAAAAAAATGCCATTCTATTATCGGCGTAATACTAATCGAAACAGTTCTTACAAGCAGGAAATTAGTAACAGTACTCGTGCTGTTCTGGAAAAATATAATGAACTAGACCTTGAACTTTATGAATATGTCAAAAATATATTTGAACAAAAATTAAATCAACAAAAATACAAGTTTAATCAAAATTTACAGTTGTTTAAATTAACCAATCAAGTATATGGTAAATTCTCAACATTTCTCCAAAAAGCAATGTCTAAGTGACCACCTATGCTCTTAGCTAACTAATAACTCTTATACTCAAATCCAATAAGTACTGGAAATATACCACCTCAAGCTTTTCCTGATTTAGCGATCGCTATAGATAAAATGTTGCTATTTTAAAATCTGTTAATTAACCTTTGTGAAACGAATATATACACTGTTTTATAAAATAAATTCTGATCTTCGTCGTACTCCT